>CAZFFP010000086.1:5638-13818 GCA_964518215.1 uncultured Chitinophagaceae bacterium | reverse complement strand
ATGCATTTCAGAACTCAAAACGGCATTCGTTACGCTCCGTTCAGATTAGTAAAAATGTGAAGCCAAAACATCCCATAGTAATGTTTGACGGAATCTGCAATTTTTGTAACGACAGCGTCAATTTCATTATTAAGCGCGATGCCGATGCTGTTTTTAAGTTTACTCCCTTGCAATCAGATATTACCAAAGAGATACTTTCTTCATTCAGAATGAATACTGTTGATTTCGATTCTATTGTGTTGTATGAAGATGGTAAAATCTATGTGCGCTCTACTGCCGCGCTCAGAATTGTAAAGCGAATGAATGGTTTTTGGAAATTACTATATGTTTTTATTATCGTTCCGCCTTTTATTCGCGATATAGTTTATAATTTAGTGGCAAAGAACCGATATCAGTGGTTTGGAAAAAAAGACCAATGTATGATTCCTTCTGCCGAAATAAAGAATAGGTTTTTATAGCAGATATTTATTTCAGAAAAATAAACTTATATAAAACAATGAAGCACTTTAGACTCATACCGGTTGCACTTCTTGCGGCAATTTCTTTTTCGGCTTGCAAGACTTGTTATGAATGTGATAACGGCAGCTATATTACCAATGTATGCAACGAAACCAAAAAATCTGCCGAGCGCGATGCAAAGGTTTACGAATCGAATGGATTTACGTGTGTGAAGAAGTAATGCAACAATTTTCTTGGCAAATTAACGATTCGTGTATTGCTGAGAGTAATATTGCTGATAATCGCCACTTAAAACATTATTCAGCCAACTTTCATTAGCCAAATACCATTCTACAGTTTTTTCCAATCCTTCTTCAAACTGAATAGAAGGTTCCCAGCCTAATTCATTTTTCAATTTAGTAGCATCAATGGCATAACGGGCATCGTGTCCGGCACGGTCTTTCACAAACGTGATGAGTTGTGCCGATTCACCTTCGGCACGATGGAGTTTTTTATCCATGACGCTACAAAGCAGATGTATGAGGTCTATATTTTTCCATTCATTAAATCCGCCAATATTATAGGTGGCACCGTTAGCGCCTCTATGGAAAATAACATCAATGGCGCGGGCGTGGTCTTCTACCCAAAGCCAGTCTCTCACATTTTCGCCCTTTCCATAAATAGGCACGGGCTTTTTGTTTTTGATATTGCTGATGGCAAGCGGAATAAGTTTTTCGGGAAACTGATGCGAACCGTAGTTATTAGAGCAATTTGAAATTACTATAGGCAATCCGTAAGTATCGTGATAAGCTCTTACAAAATGATCACTGCTGGCTTTGCTCGATGAATATGGCGAATGAGGGTCGTAAGGCGTGGTTTCGGTAAATAAACCGGTTTCGCCCAAAGCACCATAAACTTCATCGGTAGAAATATGATAAAATCTTTTTTCAGCATCATTATCTTTCCAAAGTTTTCGGGCTTCGTTTAATAGGTTAACAGTACCTATAACATTGGTGAATACAAATTCGAGCGGATTCAAAATTGACCTGTCCACATGCGATTCGGCTGCAAGATGAATCACAGCATCGAAATTATTATTTTGAAATAATTCAGAGATAAAAGCGGCATCTACAATATCGCCTTTTACAAATTCGTAATTGGCGTTCCCCTCTACATCTTTAAGATTTTCGAGGTTTCCTGCATAGGTCAGCTTATCAAGATTGGTGATTTTATAGTGCGGATATTTTTGCGAAAAAAGTCTGACTACGTGAGAACCAATGAAACCTGCGCCTCCTGTTACTAAAATGTGTTTGCTGAAATTCATAAAAATTAAAGTTGAGAGTTTGCAAAAATAAACAAAGCTTTTTTCTACTCTAAACTCTTATTCAACATACAATACCAATCCTTTCAGATAGTGCCCTTCGGGATGAAAGATATTTACCGGATGGTCGGGCGGTTGACTTAGGTGGTGCAATACCCTGATATTTCTTCCCGATTCCATCGCAGCCGACACAACGGTATGGTAAAACAATTCTCTGTCAACTACTTGCGAACATGAGAAAGTAAAAAGCAACCCGCCTCTAACTACTTTTTTCATCCCTAAAGCATTCAGCCTTTTATATCCTTGTACTGCATTGTGTCGGTTCGACATGCCTTTGGCAAAAGCAGGCGGGTCGAGAATCATCACATCATACAGGTCGCAATTTTTCAAATATTCCATTACATCGGCAACAATGCTGCTATGTCTGGTTTCGTGATTTTCGCAAAGCGAAATGTTTCGCTCGGTGAGTTCTATAGCTGTTTTCGATACATCAACCGAATCTACTTTGGCTGCGCCTGCATTCATTGCATAAACCGAAAATCCACCCGAATAGCAGAAGGCATTCAACAGGGTTTTATTTTTTGCATATTTTGAAAGCATCAATCGGTTGTCGCGTTGGTCGAGAAAAAATCCGGTTTTTTGTCCGGTTTCCCAATTGATAATAAATTTTTGATTGTTTTCGAGTATCCGGTCTGTTTCAGGCTTGCCGAATAAATATTCATTTTGAAACTGCGGAATATTCAACACGCTTTTATCGAACACCGCTTTTAAAGTTGAACCGATAACGCTTTTCAATGCAGCAGTAATTTCAAAGCGGTGTTGCCATATTCCCGTAGTATGCGCCTGAAAAACAGCAGTGCCATTATACCAATCTATAATTAATCCGGGTAAACCATCGCCTTCAGCATTAATAAGCCTATATGCATTAGTATGCGGGTTGTTGGCAATTCCAATATTCATTCTGAATTGTAAGGCATTCTGAATTTTTGCATTCCAGAAGGATTCGTCAATGGAGGTTTTTTCGAAAGAAAGAATTCGAAGCGCTATGGAGCCTGAAAAATAATGACCTGTGGCAACATATTTATTTCCGGCTGTGTAAAGTTCCACAATAGTTCCATCGGCAATTTTTTCTTTTGAAAATTGAAGAGCGCCTGAAAAAATCCAGGGATGCTTGCGTTGAATAGAAACCTCTTTTCCGGGCTTCAGATAAATTTTCTGATAATTTAGCGACATGCAGTGCAAGGTAAAAGAATCGTGAATGTTTTCAAAGAGTTGAATTTCATAAGTCCGCAAATATCGTTGGTTAATTATAACTTTAAACTCTCTTAAAATTTTGCTGTTCATGGAATACACCATTGCGCTTATAACAGATTTCGGAACACAAGACTGGTATGCACCGGTGATGAAGTCTGTTATTTATTCTATTTACAAGAAAGCGCGCATCATTGATATTACGCATCAGATAAAACCACAGAATGTAGCCGAAGCCGGTTTTGTTTTGTGGAATGCTCATCAATGGTTTGCCGAGCCGACAGTTTTTGTGGTGGTGGTGGATCCGGGTGTGGGTTCTTCGCGCGATATTTTTGCAGTTGAAACCGAAAAACACATCATCATTGCGCCCGATAACGGCTTGTTAGATTTAACCATTTCTGACAATAAAATAAAAAAAGTAGCAGTGCTCGATAACCCTGATTTTTATAATCGGCACGTGAGTAATACTTTTCATGGCAGAGATATTTTTGCGCCTGTAGCGGCACATCTGGCTTCAGGAGTAAGACTGAAAGAAGTAGGCAGCAAAACAGAATTAGCAAAGCACGAATCTCCATTTATAATGGCAGACGATAAGGGTTTTTACCAAGGGAGAGTTTTATATGTAGATAGTTTCGGAAATCTTATTACTAATTTTCGCACACATCATGCCTTGCTAAACGGCTCTATCAAAATCAACAATTTTTTAATTCCGCAGGTATCTAAAACTTTTTCGGATGTGCAACCGGGCGAAGTGGTGGCATACATGGGCAGCAGCGGCTTGTTGGAAATAGCCATTCGCGATGGAAGTGCTTCGAAACAATTAAGGGCGGAACCCCTCACCAAAATCAGTCTTACCATAGATTAACCGGAATATAATTTTCTAAAATCAAAATATTTTTATCATGTCAGTCCACAAACAAGTCAAGCGTATTACCACTCATGTGTTACAATCTATGAAAGAAGATGGCGAGAAAATTTCGATGCTTACGGCTTACGATTTTTCAATGGCACGGGTAATAGATGATGCCGGCATTGACATTATTCTGGTTGGCGACTCGGCTTCAAATGTGATGGCAGGGCATGAAACCACATTGCCGATTACACTTAACGAAATGATTTACCATGCTTCATCGGTAGTGCGTGCGGTAAAGCGCGCATTGGTAGTCGTTGATTTGCCATTCGGCTCTTATCAGGGCAATTCGCGTTTGGCGTTGGAATCGTCTATTAGAATTATGAAAGAATCGGGCGCACATGCCGTAAAATTAGAGGGTGGGGAAGAGGTGAAAGAATCGGTTATCAGAATCCTTTCGGCAGGTATTCCCGTGATGGGGCATTTGGGTTTGACTCCACAGTCTATATACAAATTCGGCACTTACACCGTTCGCGCAAAAGAAGAAGCCGAAGCTGAAAGAGTTATATCAGATGCTAAATTGCTGGAACAAATCGGCTGCTTCTCGGTGGTGTTAGAAAAAATTCCTGCTTTGTTAGGAAAAAAAGTTGCTGAAAGCATTGCTATTCCTGTTATTGGAATTGGTGCCGGCAACGGAGTGGACGGACAAGTTTTGGTTTCGCACGATATGTTGGGTATTACACACGAATTTAAACCCCGCTTTTTGAGAAGATACCTCGAACTGTATGATGACATTAAAGGCGCGGTGGAGCAATATGTTCAGGATGTGAAGTCAAAAGACTTTCCAAATGATAATGAACAGTATTAATAGAAGTGTTTTTAAGCTAATCAGGGAATGCCTATAAGATTGAGCTTTGGATATAATCTAATAAAAAAACTAAAAGTAAATTTTCTTAATTTCCTTGAGTCGGCTCTCCGAAAGGATTGTCGCCTCCGGCAGGAGCAGTGGGCATTGGCAGATTGGTATTTATTCTGTCTTCAATTTCTGACTTTTGTTTTTCCTTTCTCATGTCTGATTTAGGAATGAAAAAACCTGAGGAAAGGCTTAATACGAGAAGTGCTACAACCGAATACCAGGTCATTTTTTCGAGCACATCGGTGGCTTTACGAGCGCCAATCACCTGATTGCCAATGTTTGCAAAACCTGAAGCTAATCCGCTTCCTTTAGGATTTTGAACCAATACTACTAAAATAAGAAAGGCACAAATAATAATTATTACAACGGTAATCGCGATATACATTTTATTTCGTTTTTAAATCGTTAATGCGGGCTGCAAAATAACTGCTTTTTTCGGGATATTTCAAACGCAACTTTTCATAGGCTGCTATTGCCTGAGGATATTTCTTCTGTAACTCTAATATTTTGGCGTAGGTTTCGGTGATGGTATTATCGTTTTGTGTAACACTTTTTTGGGCTAAAACCGAAATTTTTTTATCTTCTTTTCCGACCGGTTGTTTCCATTTTTCTGGCGTTTCGGGTATTTGAGTCGCTTCGGCAGTTTTGATTTCCCGGACCAATGCTGCTGCATATTGCCCTTCCTGCAATTGTTCTTCTAATTCATCGGCTTCATCAGTTTGAGCGGGCTGAACAGGTTTAATTTTGCTGATTTTTTTCAGCCATTCGTTAAACGACATTTGGGCGTTAAAGTCAAAATCTTCTTTTTCTTTCTTTTTATGTTTTTTCTTTTTTTTCTTTTCTTTTTTAGTCTCTGAAATTTCTGCTGGTTCTGAAATAATCAATTCCTCTGTTGTTTCAATAACTTCCTTAAGGGCTTCAGGGGCAAGTGTTTCTAAATTTTCTGCTGAAACGGTTTTTTCTTCTTCTGTATGTTGGGGAATTGTTTCTTTAATTATTGGTGCTGTTACTTCCAATTCTTCAGTAGTATTTTCTTCCGAAACAACTATCATCGGTTCAGTCGCTTCTATGATTGTTTCGGTAACAACGGTTTCTGTTAATGTTTCAGAAGGAATTTCCAGAGCAATGGTTTCCTGCAAAATTTCTTCACTCAAAAGGGTAGGAGTGGTATCGGCTGTTCCGTGAAGGATATAATAAAGCCTCTTGCGGTCTAAAGCATGAACAGCTGTTTTTGAAAGTTGCGCATCTGCACCGGAAGGGGTATGCTGATAAACTTTTTTTGCTAATAAAGTATGAAGTATTGCGCTGAACGGATACTGCTCGCTCAACGATTCCAGATTTGCCATCGAAACATCAGTGAGCAATTCCGGTTTTTTCAATATTGATATGAATGTTTTGGCTTCCAATGTTTATTGTTAAATTCCTTTTTGCTTTTTTTTAAAAGTCGAAAATAGTCTCTACTGCAAGAGTAGGGATCGCATTTCGAACAATTACCAATTCACAAATGCCCGATTAAAAATATCATCTACAATCTGGCGGTTAATATTGTCCCAAAGTTCGCGCTCTACTTGTAACAAGTTGGTAGTGCTTGGATAATCGGCAAAACGACTGAATGGTGCCGACCAGCTCAGTTCATCGTTATTGTTATTAATGCACTCCACAGTTACCGTCATGGTGAGGCGGTTAATAGCCCCTAATGGAGTTGCTCCTCCGGTGGGAGCCTGACTGCTCACCACATAGCCTGTTAGCACTCCTTTGAATTGCAAATCGCCATCTGCGTTAACTAAGCGCAAAGGCGTTTCCTGAACCAAACGGTTTTTCAATTTATCGGTAAGGTCTTGAGTAATGGCGGTGTTTCCATTTTGAGAGCGATTAATAAAATTTTCAATAGAAATAGATTTCAAATCGGGCGAAACCGATGCTCCGGTGAAGGTGTAAACTTTGCAGGAACAGAGGGTGATGGTGAGGAGAAGGACAGTCCATAGACTGTATAATTTCTGATTTCTGATTTCTGATTTCTGATTTAGGTGAATCATGTTTTTTTATTTGTTTGGCGAATTCCCTATTGTAAAAGTAGGGAGTGTCGCAAATCACATATCGAAGTTTACTCTTTTATATTGTATTCCTTAATTTTTCTGTAAAGTGTTCTTTCTGAAATGCCTAACTCCAAAGCTACATTTTTACGTTTGTTTTTATGTTTGCTCAATGATTTGATAATCATTTCCTTTTCCATATCAGCTAATGATTTAGGCTCTTCCACCACATGAGTGTCGGGCTTATCGCCTTTTTTAATTACAAAGGGCTGCGCAAAATTTTCTCTTTCAAAATCGCTTTCAGTCATTGCCGGAATATTACTCATGCCCGATGTTTCGCGCTGAAAAAATTCAGGCATCTGCATATTGTTGCCTTGTGCCATTTCGAAAATGAATTTCTTCAAATCGGAAACGTCTTTCTTCAAATCTAAAATAAATTTGTAGAGCAGTTCGCGCTCGGTATAACTCAGCGTATCGCTGCCATTTTGAGAAGTGGTGCTCAAAGCGGGCAGCCTCGAAAGCTGATGCTCGGGAATGAAATGTAAAATTTCGGAAGCCGAAACGTTTTTGTCTTTGGTGAGAATGCAGATTTGTTCGGCTATGTTTTTGAGTTCGCGCACGTTGCCGGGCCACGAATAGTTTTCCAAAACCCTTTGTGCTTCATCATCCAACTGCACGGCAGGCACACGGTTGCGCTCGGCAAACTCGGTGGCAAATTTTCTGAACAGCACATAAATATCTTCTTTGCGTTCTCGCAGTGCAGGCACTTTGATAGGCACGGTGTTCAGGCGGTAATACAAATCTTCACGAAACTTTCCGCGCTGTATCATTTCCAAAAGTTCAACATTGGTAGCTGCTACCACACGCACATCGGTCTTTACCACTTTCGATGAACCCACGCGAATAAATTCTCCGCTTTCCAGCACACGCAACAAACGTGCTTGTGTGCCGATGGGCATTTCGCCTATTTCGTCTAAGAAAATAGTGCCGTCCTTCACGGTTTCGAAATAACCTTTGCGGGCTTCATGCGCTCCGGTAAACGAGCCTTTTTCGTGCCCGAACAATTCCGAGTCAATAGTGCCTTCGGGAATGGCGCCACAGTTCACCGCTATAAACGGGTTGTGCTTGCGCGGACTGAGGTTATGAATGATTTGAGAAAAAATTTCTTTACCCACCCCGCTTTCTCCGGTAATCAAAACCGTAAGGTTGGTGGGCGCTACCCGCTCGGCAATACTCAAAGCATAGTTCAGTGCTGGTGCATTGCCAATAATTCCGAATCGCTGTTTTAATGTTTGTAGTTCCATTTTATAAAGTAACAAGTGTCAAATGACAAGTTTTTTTCGTTTGATTTTCGACTGTTCGATATGCGAT
>CAZFFP010000086.1:0-5538 GCA_964518215.1 uncultured Chitinophagaceae bacterium | reverse complement strand
TCGCAAATCGCAACTATACCACCCGCCCCAGCAACGTAGCCGAAGTGGCTCTTTCAATCAACACATTCACATATTCACCGGGCTTGTGGTTTTCTCTCGGAAATACTACTACTTTGTTTTGGCTGTTTCTGCCGAACAAATCGTTTTCGCTGCGTTTCGATTCGCCTTCTATTAATACCTTGAAAGTTTTACCTACATCGCGCTGATTGCTTTCGTAGCTTAATTGATTTTGTAAAGCAATCACTTCGTTCAAACGTTTCTTTTTTATTTCTAAAGGCACATCGTCTTCAAAAGCTTTGGCGGCAGGCGTTCCCGGTCGTTCGCTATAATAAAACATGTAAGCAAAATCATAACCTACTTCTCTCAATAAACTCATGGATTCAGCATGGTCGTAATCGGTTTCGGTGCAAAAGCCGGTGATGATATCGGTGCTCAACCCAATGTCGGGCATAATTTCTTTGATGCGTTTAATTCTTTCTAAATACCATTCGCGATTGTGTCCGCGATTCATTTTTTCCAAAATGCGACTGCTGCCGCTTTGCACGGGCAGGTGAATGTAGTTGCAGATGTTTTCGTATCGGGCAATCATTTTCACTACATCATCGGTCATGTCGCGCGGATTGCTGGTAGAAAAACGCACTCTTAAATCGGGACTGATTTGTGCCACCATTTCTAACAAGTGATGAAAATGCACCGCAGTTTGCTGCACTTCTTCGGGTTGATTTTTGAAATCTTTTTTCGCGCCACCGCCATACCACAGATAAGAATCTACATTCTGTCCCAACAAAGTAACTTCTCTGTAACCTTTTTCAAACAGTTCTTTCGCTTCGTCAACAATACTTTGCGGAGTGCGGCTTCTTTCGCGCCCTCGCGTAAATGGCACTACACAAAACGAACACATATTGTCGCATCCGCGTGTAATGGAAATGAATGCAGTAACTCCATTGCTGTTCAACCGCACGGGGTTGATTTCGGCATAGGTTTCTTCGCGCGAAAGCAAAACGTTGATAGCTTTTTGCCCGCCTTCGGCTTCTTCTACCAAGCCGGGCAGGGTGCGGTAAGCATCGGGTCCCACCACTATGTCCACAATTTTTTCTTCTTCGAGAAATTTGGTTTTCAGCCTTTCTGCCATACAGCCCAACACGCCCACCAACGAAGAAGGATTTCTTTCTTTAATAACATTAAATTCTTTGAGGCGATTGCGCACGCGCTGCTCGGCATTGTCGCGGATGGCGCAGGTATTGAGCAATATCAAATCGGCATCCTGATATGATGTAGTAGGCTGAAATCCGCTTTCGCACAAAATGGAAGCCACCACTTCGCTGTCGCTGAAATTCATTTGGCAGCCATAGCTTTCGATGAAAAACTTTTTGGCATTGCCTTCATATTTTTTCAGTTGCTCATCGCCTAAAGCAAAGGCTTCGCCCTGACGGCTTTCGTCCATTTCTTTAGTGATGCTTTTTAAATCAAATTCAGTATTCATAAGGACTGCAAATATACTGACAAAATGACACGGCTAAATTAAAATTGACTTTGGGCCGAAAACCGGTAGGTAAGTCGGGTGTAGTTAGACCAATTCACCACTGAATACTTACAAAGCAACTTCTTTATAGCTATATGTTTTGCTTGTAACTGAAATTATTGAGGTATAAAAAATCATGTAATATTTTCCTTCTGAAATTAGATTGGGACACTTGATAAAATGCACAACGTGTATATAATCATTTAAGGCTAACTACTGTAATGCCCTTCCAGTCAAATACCCAAAGTAAGCCAACAGAATTCCGAGAATATTTTGAGTAAGTATATTGAGCAGTGCATTTTTCATGTCGCCATCTTTAATGAGTTGCATGTTTTCTAAAGAGTAAGCCGAAAAGGTGGTGAAGCCGCCCAACAAGCCTGTGGCGAAGAAAAATTTCAGGCTTGTGAAATTTGGATTTTTCAACAGAAAAGCAAACAACACTCCTATAAAATAACTTCCTGAAAGATTTACCAGCAGGGTGCCCGCAGCAATATTGAAAATTTTAAACTGAATCGTAGCAGCATTGATTAGAAACCTGAGCGCAGTGCCAATGGCGCCTCCCATAGCTACTATGAACAGGTTGGTTATCATCCTTTGGCTTTAGTAACTAATGGTTTTTTACCTTTCGATTTTTTGGAGAAATATTTCACAATCATATCTGCATCATCTTTACTCACCGACAAAAATGAGAAATCTTCGAGAATTCTGATGTCGTCAATTTTAATAAACTGCCCGTTGAATTCTTCATTGAAAAATTGCAGCATTTTCTGTGGAGACATAGAATCTGATTTTCCCATGGCGAAAAATAAGCGCGATTTTTCATAATCGTCCCTGTCGAATTTGCCTTTGCCACGTTTGCCTTCTTTGCTACCTTTTTCAGAGTAATCAGATTTAATTTCCTGTATGCTGTCGAAGTGCTTAATGTCGAGGTCGTAGCTATATGCCTTTTTCAGCAAAGCCGCTACCAATTGTTCGGGTTCGTTTTGCGTGAGCAGTTTGTAAGCCATGTTCATGTATTGCTCATCAAGTTCGTGATCGAGCAGGGTGTCTAATTCCACGAGAATTTTATTTTTCTTCAACTCTGCCAATTCTTCTACAGGTGGCAACCAAGCGCGTTTGATTTCGCTTTTGGTAATTTTTTGAACAAACTTCAGTTTGCCCATTTCGTTTTTATCAACCAAACTGATGGCTTTGCCTTCTTTGCCGGCTCTGCCGGTGCGCCCGATACGGTGCACATACGATTCAGGGTCTTGGGGCAAGCCCAGATTGATTACGTGCGTGAGGTCGTTCACATCAATACCTCTGGCTGCCACATCGGTCGCTACCAGAATTTTTATTTGGCGACTTTTGAAACGTTTCAGGATTTTTTCGCGCATATTTTGCGCTATGTCGCCATGCAGGGCATCGGCATCATAATTTCGTTCGATAAGCCAGCGGGTAACATCATCGGTTTCGGCTTTAGTATTGCAAAACACCAAACCGTAAAAATTAGCTTCGGTATCAATGATGCGGCACAAAGCTTCAAAACGTGTTTTGCGCGGCACAGCATAATAAGTCTGGTGAATAGCCTCGGTAGTGAGTTGTTCTTTTTTAACCGAAACAAACTCCGGCTGATTCATGAAGCGGTTGGCGATTTGCTTAATGCGGTCGGGCATGGTAGCCGAAAACAAAAGCATCCGTTTGTTGCCTTTGATTTCTTCCAGAATCGTTTCGACATCTTCTAAAAAACCCATATTGAGCATTTCATCGGCTTCGTCTAAAACCACATAAGAAACACTTTTGAGTTTTAAATTACCTCTGTCAATTAAATCTAATATCCTGCCGGGCGTGCCTACCACAACATCAACGCCTCTGCGCAATTTGCCTATTTGTTCATGAATGGATTGTCCGCCATAAAAAGCATCTACACGCAGACGTTTTTCGCCTTTGAGTGAAATAATTTCGGTGCAAACCTGCAAAGCCAGCTCACGGGTGGGAGTTAATACCAAAGCCTGAGTGAAAGGTGCGGTTTCTTCTAATTTTTCAATCAGCGGAATAGCGAATGCAGCCGTTTTACCGGTGCCTGTTTGCGCTTGCCCGATAACGTCTTTATCACCGGATAATAAAATAGGAATAACTCTTTCCTGAATGGGAGAAGGGGTTGTAAACCCTTTTTTTTCTAATGCCTTAAGAATGTAATCTGATATTCCTAACGAGTGGAATGTTGTAGCCATAAATGTTTGATAAGAATTTTAATTGCAGTATTGATACTGATTTTTGGAGATGTTTACTGCTTGATGAAGCTGCAAAGGTAGCTTATATTTTAATGTAAAAGCATTTTGCCAAATATTAGCTCCATTGAAATAACATTGAAGCGTAATATTTGAAAGGCAATTGTATTGTGAGAATCAACAGGTATTAGTCTATAACTATCTTTTTGTTCAGTGAAATTTTTTCGTTGTGCAAATGCAGTAAATAAGCGCCTTTCGATATGTTATTCAATTTTATTTCAGCATTCAGGCGGGTTGAAAGTGAGGAAGAATAAATCAATTTTCCCGATACATCATACACATCTGCTTGTGCGCTATTTAATTCGGAAGGAAAGCTGATATTGAAAGTTCCGTTGGAAGGGTTGGGAAAAATGTTTACGTACTCTGAAAGCATTATGCCGGCTTGGTTTGCAGACAAACTGTTAAATACAAACTCCACTTTATCTATCAAAGCATAACTACCACTGGTGCCGGTGAGCGAATCGAGCCTGCCCACCACAAAAAATATTTGTAACGAGTCGGGGACGAGAGAGGTATTATAGTTATATGGAACTGCAACATCTTTATATGAAGATTGATTGCCTTTGTAGCGCAAACTGATAGCTGCTACCACATCGGCATTGCTTGTTGATGTGTTGTAATGAGTCAAAGTAGAAACAATGTAAATACTGTCGCTTCCGGCTGTATTGTATAGTATTGAAAATTTTAGTGAATCGGGACGCATGATAAATGGAATACCGCTGGAAGTGCTATCGTTAGTAGGGTCTCCTAAGGCCAACCCGCCCGGAAATCTTGTAATGTTCGGATTGTCCACAGGAATAATGCGTGCTGCGAAATTCCCGCTTCTGGCATTGGTATCCTGAAAAACTGCCTGCACAAAACCTCCGAGCGCATTATTGCTGTTCCACCACCCGTCCGGCTCGTTATTGGTCCAGTTTTCAAAATCGCCATTGGGAATTTGCGCCAACGAAACTGATGTCAGTAATAAAAGCGCAATGATGGAGTGCAAGGTTTTCATAACAAATAGTTTGTTGCAAAGTAAATCATATTTAGTGATTTGAAATCCGAATGAATATCTATATCACACATGTTGTGAACAATTTAACAAAATGCTTTCGGAACCAAATGGGCTTATATTCTGTATTTTTGCTGACTTCAAAAAATATAAGTTATCATGAGTGCATCTGAATCTATCGAAAAAGTTCATTGTCTGATTATCGGTTCCGGTCCTGCCGGATATACTGCTGCCATATATGCTGCCAGAGCTAATTTGAAACCGGTTTTATATCAGGGTTTGGAGCCTGGCGGACAGTTAATGATTACTACCGAAGTAGAAAATTATCCCGGCTATCCTGATGGAGTGCAGGGTCCTGAAATGATGGAAGATTTCAAAAAGCAAGCGGAAAGAATGGGTGCAGATATCCGTTTCGGGTTGGTTACTAAAGTTGATTTTTCATCACAACCACATAAAGTTTTTGTGGACGATAAAAAAGAAATCCATGCCGATGCAGTAATCATTTCTACAGGTGCTTCTGCCAAGTGGTTAGGAATTGAATCTGAAAAAAAACTCAACGGTTTTGGAGTGTCTGCCTGTGCTGTTTGCGATGGATTTTTCTTTCGAGGACAAGAAGTGGCAATAGTAGGCGCTGGCGATACTGCCTGCGAAGAAGCGCTGTATCTTTCTAAACTTTGCACTACTGTTCACATGATAGTGAGGCGCGATGAAATGCGTGCTTCTAAAATTATGCAGGAGCGAGTGATTAAAAC
>CAZFFP010000085.1:0-13897 GCA_964518215.1 uncultured Chitinophagaceae bacterium | reverse complement strand
GTATGACTACTGCCGACAGCCACAGGCTTAACAGTATTTTTCCTGCTTTTTTTATAGTGTTGAACAGAATTTTCATGACATGAATTTTCATGTCTGAAAGTTATAGGTCTTGCTTGCTTCTAATGAAATATTTTGGCAATATTATTACAACCTATCGGTTGTATTTGCATTTTTTTTTGAAGGTGCGGCCGCTCAGACCAGTAGGGAAAATATAATTATGAAACTTCAGACAGCGGTATAAGGCACAAGCCGCTCAACAAATAGCTTGGCTACAGTTCCTTGTGCTCGTAGGAGGCTTACGACTAACAACTTACTGCTCTTTTCCTCTTCCTTAACGAACATTTTCCCGTAACTTTGCATTAATTCTGTCAAGCACCTTTAACGATGAAAAAGACTCATATCATAGCCTTGGTTTTCATAGCTGTTTCCATCGGAATCATCATCAGCATGACGGGCGATTACAGCCGTTATGAAACATTTGCTTCGGCTGCATCGAATCCGGGCAAGGAATTTCATATTGTGGGCGAATTGTCTGAAAATGGCGAATTGTATTACGACCCGTTGAAAGACCCCAATTATTTTTCGTTCTTCATGAAAGATAAATCGGGCGATGAACGTCAGGTTGTTTTCAGAGGCGCTAAGCCGCAAGATTTTGAACGCTCCGAGCAAATTGTGCTCACCGGCAGAATAGAAGGCGATACGTTTATTGCCGGAAAAATTTTGATGAAATGCCCATCAAAATATATTGAAGACGAATTGGAAGTGCAGGAGTTTACCGCAAAAGAAAGTTGATGGAAATACAATACATCGGGGAGCATCTGCTGCCCGGAATTCTCGGAAAAATATCTGTTTATACTGCTTTTGTTTCCGCCATTGCTCTCACGGTGGCATATTTTATTTCGGCACAAACAACTAATATAGAAGAAGCCGCATCGTGGAAACGTGTGGCGCGAGGCGCTTTTTATGTTCATGCTGCCGGAGTGATGGGTATTGTGGCGGCACTGTTTTATATCATTCAGGGACATTTGTTCGAATACCATTACGCCTGGCAACACTCCTCGCTCGAATTGCCGCCTAAATATTTGTTAGCCTGTTTTTGGGAAGGGCAGGAGGGCAGTTTTCTGTTGTGGATGTTTTGGCATGTTATCTTAGGTGTGGTGTTGCTGTTTACTTCCAAAAAATGGGAAGCGCCTGTAATGGCGGTAGTAGGCATCACTCAGGTGTTTTTAGCTTCTATGCTTTTAGGCTTTGCTTTCGGAGAAATAAAAATCGGCAGCAATCCTTTCAACCTGTTGCGCGAAGTCATGGAAGCGCCCATTTTTTCCAGAGCCGATTATCTGAGTTTTGTGAAAGACGGCACCGGTCTTAATCCGCTGCTGCAAAACTATTGGATGGTGATTCATCCGCCCGTGTTGTTTTTGGGTTTTGCATCAACTTTAGTTCCTTTTGCCTACACTATTGCTTCGCTTTGGAAAAACGATTTTATCGGTTGGGTAAAACCCGTGCTGCCGTGGACACTTTTCAGCGGAATGATATTAGGCACCGGAATTTTGATGGGAGGCGCATGGGCTTACGAATCGCTTACTTTTGGCGGCTTCTGGGCTTGGGACCCGGTAGAAAACGCTTCCCTAGTTCCGTGGATAACATTGATTGGTGGCTTGCACACATTGGTAGTTTACAAAAGCACCGGACATGCGTTGAAAGCCACTTACATATTATTCATCAGCACGTTTGTGCTCATTTTGTATTCTACTTTTCTTACCCGAAGCGGCATATTAGGCGATGCTTCCGTACATTCGTTCACCGACCTGGGTATGTCGGGGCAGTTGGTAATGTTCATGGCATTTTTTGTGGCGCTTTCCATTTTTCTGATTGCGTTTTTCTGGAAAAAAATTCCTTCTCCACAAAAAGAAGAAGAAGTGAGTTCGCGCGAATTTTGGATGTTTATCGGGGCATTGATATTTTTCATTTCGGCATTTCAAATCACCTTCTCTACTTCCACTCCGGTTTGGAATAAATTTTTTCCGTTGCTCAGTAATCTGCCTTTTCTGGGAATGCTTTTTGAAAAAGAATTAGCGCCACCCGTGAATGCCGAACTTCATTACAACAGTTTGCAGATTTGGTTTGGGGTTATGATTGGCACTTTGTCGGGATTTATTCAGTATTTGCGCTATAAGAAAACCGAAAAAGGATTTTTCAATTCGGTGAAATGGCTCTTGTTGGCTTCGTTTGTCATTGCCGCTTTGCTTTCCTCACTGCTCGATATTCCGCAGCGCGAAGAATTTGCCCTGCGCGTAAGAGAGTTGTTTTCGCCTACCGGAAAAATGCCTAACAATATTGCATGGCTGAGCGTGATGACCGGAAGTGTGTTTTTGTTGTTCTCCACCGTATTCGCGGTGATTGCCAATGGCGCATATATTATTACCGCGTTGAAAGGAAAAATAAAATCGTCAGGCGCATCGGTGGCGCATATCGGTTTCGCTTTGTTGTTGTTGGGCACTTTGATTTCGCAATACAATCAGCGGGTAATTTCCATTAATAAATCGGGAGTTGATTTTGGCGAATCGTTCGACAGCCAAGCGAAAATGGAAAATATTCTGCTGCGCAAAAATGTGCCTGTGATGATGGCGGAATACGAAGTGGCTTATGTAGGCGATTCTATTTCGGGACCCAATAATTTCTACAAAGTCAGTTACAGAAAATTAGATAAAGCGGGAAATGCCAAAGAAACCTTCTATCTATATCCCAATGCTCAAATTAATCCGAATATGGGTTTGGTATCGAATCCCGATACGCGCCATTACCTGACGAAAGATATTTACACGCACGTAACTTCTGTGCCCGATAAAGAAAGAATTGCGCAAAGCGCTTTGGAATATGAACGTGATACGGTAGCTGTTGGAGATACTTTTTTCACCGCGAAAGCATACGTGATTGTAGAAGGGGTGGTGCCGAATCCGCCACTGAAAGATTTAACTTATGAAGAAAACGATTTGGCAGTGGGTGTGAAACTACGTGCTTACACACTTGATGACACAGACTATACCGCCATGCCGGTGTATTTGATTCGCAACAATACTTCACAAATGCTGAAAGATTCGATTGTGGAAACAGGCACGGTGTTCCGTTTGGAAAAAGTGTTGCCAGAACAGCAAAAATTAATCATCGGATTTTTAGACAAAGACCCCGAAAGCGAATTCATCATCATGAAAGCCATCGTGTTTCCCTACATCAATGTGCTGTGGTTGGGCTGCTTTATAATGGTTATCGGTTTTATTATCGGTATTTATAGAAGAGCGCAGGAAAACAGAAGGGAACTTCGGAAACAAGAATAAAAAATCAAACCAAAATCATTCCTGTAAAATGTTCACCGGAATTATAGAAACCATAGGAACTATCGAAGACATCATTGTTCATCAAGGCAATATTGACTTTATCATCAGTTCCGATATTTCTTCCGAATTAAAAGTGGACCAAAGTGTATCGCACAACGGAGTGTGCCTCACGGTTACGAAAGTGGAAGGAAACATACACCACGTAACTGCCATTGATGAAACACTGAAAAAAACTGCCTTGCGCCAGTGGAGCAAAGGCAGTAAAATTAATCTCGAAAGAGCTATGCTTAACAATGCCCGTTTTGACGGACACATCGTGCAGGGACACGTGGACCAAACCGGAGTATGCGAAAGCATCAGCGATGAAAACGGAAGCTGGTTGTTTACTTTTTCTTATCAACCTCGCCCCGATGCGTTAATAGTTGATAAAGGTTCTATCTGCATTGATGGGGTGAGCCTTACGGTGGTGAATGCTTCGGGCAATCAATTTTCTGTTGCCATTATTCCTTACACTTTTGAGCACACCGTTTTTCAGCACTACATTTCGGGCGATTTGGTGAACCTTGAATTTGATATTATCGGGAAATATTTTTCTAAATATTTTGCTGTGTATGCCTCGAAATGATATAACTTCTATTGAGGAAGGTTCCTCCTGAATGAATAACAGGGAAAGCCCAAGAAGCCGAGCCTCTCCCCCTTTTTAAGGGGGGAGTGCCCGAAGGGCGAGGGGGATTGTTTTACCTTCAACATCAATCACCTGCCTTCAGGCATATACTTCATACAAACCCAACTCTCCAACGGGCAAATCATTAATAACAAATTAGTGAAGCAGTAATCACGCTCGTTTTTCAATCCAACAAATTCATTCGCACTTCAACACAGGACGATTTTTGTGTAAATTTGTGCTTTGTTTCACGAGCTAAAACTACCGCATGAAATCAGTAGGACATAAGAACCCGAAGGCAGACCTTACCCCATTAGGATTAAAAAACCCCGATACTGTTTACTGGAACCTCTCCACACCTGAACTTATAGAACACACCATCATACAAAAAGACGGCACGCTCAATGATACCGGAGCGCTCATGATAGATACGGGCGAATTTACCGGTCGCTCTCCCAAAGACAAATGCATTGTAAAAGACAGCAATACTGAAAAATCGGTGGATTGGGGCGGATTCAATATACCTTTCGACAGCGAAAAATTCGATTTACTGCATCAAAAAATGATGACTTATCTGGAAGGAAAATCCATTTATGCCCGCGATGCTTTTGTATGTGCCGACCCCAAGTATAAAGTAGCGTTGAGAGTGCTTACCGAAAAACCCTGGCAGAATCTTTTTGCCTACAATATGTTTATTCGCCCTACTGCTGAAGAAATAAATACCATCGAACCTGAATGGAATGTTATTGCGGTTCCGTCTTTTCATGCCGACCCTGCTACCGATGGCACACGCCAGCATAATTTTTCGATTGTAAATTTCACCAAGAAACTCATATTGGTTGGTGGCAGCGCCTATACCGGTGAAATTAAAAAAGGCATGTTCACCGTGCTGAATTATGTATTGGCTCACGAGAAAGGAGTATTACCCATGCACTGTTCTGCCAACGAAGGTAAAGATGGTGATGTAGCGATATTTTTCGGTCTTTCCGGAACGGGAAAAACCACGCTTTCTGCCGACCCTAACCGCCTTTTGATTGGCGATGATGAACATGGCTGGTCAGATGATGGGGTATTCAATTTTGAAGGCGGATGCTATGCCAAGTGTATTCATCTTTCTGCCGACAGAGAACCGGAAATCTATGCCGCAGTGAAACATGGCGCTTTGTTGGAAAACGTAACCTTGTTTCCGAATACCCGCAGCGTAAATTATGACGATGGCAGCCGCACCGAAAACACCCGTGTTTCGTATCCGCTGCATTTTATAGCAAATGCGAAAGAGCCTTCGTTCAGTGGATTACCCAAAAATATTTTCTTCCTCACTGCCGATGCTTTCGGAGTGTTACCTCCCATTTCGAAACTTACACCTGGGCAGGCGATGTTTCACTTTATTTCAGGCTATACGGCTAAAGTAGCCGGAACCGAAGCCGATGTGATTGAGCCTCAAACTACTTTTTCGGCATGTTTTGGCGCGCCATTTTTACCTCTACATCCTGCGCAATATGCAGCTATGTTGGGCAAGAAAAAAGAAGCTAATAAAGTGAATGTGTGGCTGATTAATACCGGATGGACAGGCGGACCTTATGGTGTTGGCAACAGAATGAAACTGTCTTATACCCGTGCTATGATTACTGCCGCATTGGAAGGCAAACTTGAAAATGTAGAATTCGAAACGCATCCGGTGTTTGGTTTGGCAATGCCGCTTACCTGCCCGAATGTTCCTTCTGAAGTATTAAATCCGCGGAATACATGGGCTGATAAAGAGCTTTACGACCAAAAAGCTAATGAGTTGGCAGATGCATTCAACAAAAACTTCGATAAGTTTGCCGCGCAAGCTTCGCAGGAAATATTAGATGCGCGTCCGAAGTCTTCGGCTAATGTTTAATATGGCTCGAAGTTGGCGATAATTAAAACCAATGTGGAACATCTTCAAAAAGAGCAAGAGTAAGGAACTGCAACTACCCAAACGAATGTGGTTGAACGAGGAGTTGAGCGATAATGAAATAAGAAAATATAAACACAGTTCAAATCAAATAGCAGGAGCCTTATTTATTGACATACTCAATGAAAAATTCACTCCATACATTAAATCGCTAGGATTTAAAGGATCTAAAAATAATTTTTATAAGCATGCTCCTCCCTGGATTCATACAGTAAACATCTTCAAAAATTTCAAGTATGGTGGTGAATGTACGTTGAATGCAGGAGTCCACCTTGATTTCATTGAAGATCGAGTTTTCGATAAACTTCCTGTTCCAAATAAGTTTACGGTTGCGGATTGCATTATTGATATGAATATACCTTTAGATAATGATAATGGATGGTACGTCTATGGAGCTACTAAAGAGGAGGGATATGAAACAGTAGACATGATGATAAGCATGTTTGAGAAGAAAGCAATTCCTTTTTTGAAGAAATATGAGGATTTTCCTAAGCCTTTCAGCGATATATCATTTGCCGATTTGATGAATCCCTCAGATAAGTTTATAGAATTTGAAATTCCAAAACGTCTGCTTGACTGGGTTCATTTCCGTATTTTCCTTGCTAAGGTTTATAAACATATTGGTGATGATGGCTTAGCTGCTCGAATATTAGAAAAGACAAAAAATGATTGTGATAGACCAGCACTGATAGAACCGATTGAGAAACTATTAAATAACTACCACCAACAAGCAGGCAAATAAAAGCGGGGTTGAATAGCGTAAATTAGAGTTTTATTTTCCGATTACAGCGCATCGGTCGGGAGAGTGAAGTTACATGCAATCTCCGCCTTTCTTTGCCTGCTGAAACGTTAGTTTTCGGAAAATATCATTCGTTGCAATTAGTTCTTGAATAGTGAGTCAATAAATGCTTGACTGTTGAACAATTGAAGGTCTTCTTTTTTCTCGCCTAAGCCAATGTATTTTACCGGAATTTTAAACTGGTCAACAATACCAATCACCACTCCGCCTTTGGCAGTGCCGTCTAATTTGGTAATGCATAACGAGTTGACTTCCGTTGCTTTGGTAAATTCTTTTGCCTGTTCAATAGCATTTTGTCCGGTAGAGCCATCCAAAACCAAAAGCACTTCATGAGGTGCATCGGTAATAACTTTTTTCATCACATTTTTAATCTTGGTAAGCTCGTTCATCAAATTCACTTTGTTATGTAGTCTTCCGGCTGTGTCAATAATCACCACATCAATATTTCGGGTAACGGCAGATTGAACGGCATCAAAAGCCACCGAAGCAGGGTCTGAGCCCATTTCTTTTTTCACAATAGGCACATCGTTTCTTTCGCTCCAAATGGTAAGCTGGTCAACAGCGGCAGCCCTAAAGGTGTCGCCCGCACCTAATAATACGCTCATTCCTTCCTGTTTAAAAGCGTGAGCCAGCTTGCCAATGGTAGTAGTTTTGCCCACGCCATTAACGCCTACTACCATATATACATAAGGCTTTTTGGCAGCAATAACATCAGCATACGATTTCAGCTCACCTGTTTCGTGAGCGCTGAGTAGTTGAGCCACTTCATCTTTCAACAGTTGATTCAGGTCTGATGAATTGATGTATTTATCGCGGGCTACTCTTTCTTCGAGTTTTCCTATAATTTTTATGGTAGTAGCCACGCCTACATCAGACTTTACAAGAATTTCTTCCAATTCGTCTAAGAATGATTCATCAACTGTTGACCTGCCGGCAACTGCTTTGGCTATTTTGGAAAAGAAACCCTCTTTGGTTTTTTCTAATCCTTTGTCTAATGTTTCTTTTTTTTCTTTTGAAAACAAACCGAAGAATGCCATATTGGGATATATTGAAAGTTCAATTTACAAAATTCAAAAAAAAGGCTCTTCCTTGTTGCCAAAGAAGAGCCTGAAAATATTTTTCGGGCAAAAAAATTATTCTTTCACAAACTGGCTTACTAAATCTTTGTGCAACACTTTTTCTTTAAAGGTGTAAGCACCGGATTTAGGTGATTTAATTGCTTTAATCACTTTAACCATGTTCTTTTCCTGAACATTTTTTCCCCTGTCTGTACGGGCGTTTTTAGAAACTTTTGCCATGATTATTTAATTTCTTTGTGAACAGTTACTTTCTTTAAAATAGGATTGAATTTTTTCAGTTCCAAACGCTCAGGTGTATTTTTCCTGTTTTTGGTGGAAATGTAACGGGAAGTTCCGGGCATGCCGCTTTCTTTATGCTCGGTGCATTCCAAAATTACCTGAATGCGGTTTTCTTTGCTCTTCTTTGCCATTGTTCAGCAGTTATTTAGTCAATGATAATTTCACCTTTCTTTTCCAACTCTTTAAGGTAGTTGTAAAGACCTTTTTTGTTAATGGTTCTGAGTGCAGAAGTAGAAACCTTCAACTCAATCCATTCGTTCAGCTCGGGAACGAAAAAACTTTTTTTCTGCAGGTTTGGAAGGAATCTTCTCTTGGTTTTACGATTAGAGTGAGAAACTTTATTCCCGGTCATGGGTCCTTTACCTGTCAAATCACAAAAACGTGCCATTTTCTATACGGTTTTTCAAAACGAAGTGCAAAGATGGATTTTTTTTACTGAATATCAAAATGATGTTTAAGGTGCAATTTTTAGATGATTTGCTACATGAAACATACTTTCTTTAGGTGTTGAATTAAACTTGACTCATGGTTTTTGAACCCTTATATTACAGTTCTATTGGTGTTCAAAAGTCTCTCTCTATTATTGTTAGTAATTCAAAACTTTGTGTATGATGAACATTTACTCTAAAAAACAACAGATTTTTCAACCTTCAGCTATCTCTATAGATATTAATAATCTGATTCGAATATTCCTATACCAGATTTTATGGGGTTTTCTGATGTATTTTTCTTTGAATGCAAATGCACAACATTCCAATAGTTTCAACAGCAATCCTGAAGACTCTGTAGGATTGAAATACAAATGGGTGCAAAGCGATGTATTGCAAATGTGTTGGAATACTGATGCCGGGTCGGATTCTCATTATATTCTAGAGAAAAGTCTGAATGGTAGTCAATGGAATAAAA
The DNA here is from genome assembly GCA_964518215.1 of uncultured Chitinophagaceae bacterium. GTDB lineage: Bacteria > Bacteroidota > Bacteroidia > Chitinophagales > CAIOSU01 > CAYSGX01. The sequence goes on along the minus strand of CAZFFP010000085.1, from coordinate 4,896 downwards.
TTGATGAAATTCCATACCTCCCTGAAACTTCAGATTGCTACTGCTATATGCAACATGTTAAGGGAAGCGAAATTTTCATGTTCAGACTCAGGAGATATTTGATGGATGGCAGTTCGCGCCAATATTATGTAGATGCTGCCAAAGAGCTTGAAAACAAACATGTATTTGAATCGTACCCTAAACCCGCAGAAGGATTGGTATTTCTCGATATTAAAGAAAAAGGTAAATATGTGGTTACGCTTACCAATACTTTCGGACAGGTGAGTATTGAGGCTGAAATTGATACCGATGGAAATATCCATCCTGTTTTAGACTTTGCAGGGAAAATTCCTGCCGGTGAATATTATCTTCACATTAAAGGAGCCGGAAAATTGATAACCGAGAAAATCCGGATTACCAATTCATGAAGAAAAACATAGTGCTGCTGCATGGAGCCTTAGGCTCTGCAGCAGGATTTAATCCTTTAGCCGAAAAACTAAAGAAAAATTCAACGTTTTTACTTTCAATTTCTACGGTCACGGAGGCTTACCGGTGCCCGATGTTTTTTCGATGGAACAGTTTGCAGAGCAACTCAACGATTTTATCCATTCCGAAAAAATAGAATTCCCTTATGTTTTTGGCTACAGCATGGGCGGCTATGTGGCTTTGCTTCATGTTGTGAAATATCCGGGAGCCATTCAGAAAATATTTACGCTCGGCACCAAATTCGACTGGAATGTTGAATTTGCTCAAAAACAAAAAGAGCTTTTACAGCCCGAAAAATTGTTGGCAAAAGTTCCTGAATATGCTGCATCGTTAGAAAAAACCCATCGCCCGGAAGACTGGAAAAAAGTAGTTTTGGCAACAGCAGATATGATGATACAATTGGGCAACAAACCTCTTTTGAATGATGAATCTTTAAGACAAGTGAATATTCCCGTGGTAATTGGTTGGGGAGCAAAAGATTTTATGGTTTCAAAAGAAGAAAGTTTGAATTATGCTGCTATGATTCCTGATGCTGAAATGAAGACTTTACCGGAGACTCCTCACCCCATTGAAAAGGTTGAATATTCGATGCTGGCAGAAGAACTTACTGCCTTTTTTACGTAGCAAATTCTCTTCTTTTTTGAATATGGCTGTGTAAATACATGTTCATGCAAAAGTTATTTTGAGTGAAATTTTCTTTTCTACTCATTTGTGATGCACTAATTTATTATAAAAATGATAGTTTTGTGAAAATTCACAAACCCTCAAAAACCGAAAAATTATGAAAAAGAATTTCATTGTATTTTCAGCTATCGCAGGTACAGCGTTCATGTTGAACGGATGCGCCAATTGCGATGAAGCCGTAAACAGCGCTAAAGAAGCCGCTAACAACGAGTGTAATACCAAAATTGAACAACTCACTACCGAGTGGACAGAAAATCTCGAAGCACTTACTGCCGAAAGAGATTCGTTACTTTTTGTAATTGATTCTTTAACGGCTCCAAAAACTGCTTCTGCTTCAGGCACGAAAAAAACTACAACCACTACAAAACCTGCTCCTGCTCCTGAAAAGCCAAAGTCTGATGATGCCAGAACCAATTTAAAAGAATCTAGCCCTAAAGGTGAAGATGCAAGGTCAAAAATGAAAGGGAATAATTAATTTATAATTATTCAGTCGCCCTTTTACAGAAAATTAAAGGGGTATTTTATATTAAAAAAATAGGGGGCAATTTGCCCCCTATTTTTTTAATATAAAATGAATATTACGTTAACTTTTTGTGAAATTATAAGTACAAGTAATTGTAGTAGTTCCAAAAGTTGCCTGAATGGTAAGAGTAAAAGAATTGTTGCTTAACTCTCCGGTATTAGTGCTTTTAACTGTCCAAGCATCACCATCAACATCATTTACTGTTTGAGACTCAATAGTAATATTGTTTTTGCTGATAGTGGCTATTGCAGTTCCTTCCAATTCACCTAAAATATTTGTTATGGTTACTTTGTTCACGCCAGTAGCACTAGCTTCAATTCTAGCGGTATAGCTAATCCCTGGAGAGCATTGGTCTGTCCAATTATAGTTGCTAATGAATTTTTGTCTTGCTTCTGTTTGGCATTTATCTCCTTCAAAACTGTCAGTGCAAACACACAAGCAGTCATCTCCACTTTCTGTGGCAACACCGCTGTTTTCGCAGGTTACATCATTACAAGGGTCCTTTGTGCAAGAATTCATAGTGAACAGAGGAAGTGCAACTACTAATGAGTAGGTTGCAAATTTTACGATTAATTTTTTCATGAGTTTAGTGTTTTTTAGTGAATGAAAATTTGGTCAAAATTAAACAGTAATTGCAAAAAAAAGGTGTTTTTATAATTTTTTTTCAAAATACTTGGATAATTTCGGCACAATGTACGTTTTCGCTCTGTAATTTCCTTTAATCTGAAAGATTTCATTAATTTTATCTTAAGGTGAAATATTTTTTATTTTCGAACAGCAAGTATTATCATTGCAAAACCAAATAATTAAGCCAACTAAACTCTATTTTGATGACTTTTAGAAAAATCTTAGTCTTTGCAATATGCCTCTTATTTCTTTTCTTGGTTCCTGCAAAGCAATCTTTAGCCTCTCATGCTCAGGGGGCTGACTTTTCTTATGAGTGTCTCGGAGGAGATACTTTCAGGATTACGCTCACTTTTTTCAGAGATTGCCAAGGTATTACTTCGCCTACTTCTGCTCCGATAAACCTAAACTCTGTAAGCTGCGGCAGTAATTTTAATGTTACACTGCCGGTTACCACTCCTGCCGTGAATATCTCCGGTCAGTTTTTATGTCCTTCAAGTGTAGGGCAAAGTGCTTGTAATGGTGGTAGTTTACCGGGAACTCATCAAGTGGTCTATTCGGCAATTGTAGTGCTGCCTCAGCAGTGTAATGACTGGGTAGTGAGTTATGATTTATGTTGCCGCAACGACAGGATTACCAATTTATGCACTCCGGGCAGTTATGATTTATATGTGGCTTCCAATATTAATAATACCGGAGGCTTGTGTAACAGTTCACCTACATATTCTACTATTCCCATTGTTTACACTTGTGCCAATCAGCCTTTCAGTTTCAATCCCGGTGCGGTTGACCCTGATGGCGATTCACTTTCCTTCACGCTGATTAATCCTTTGCATAATCCCGGGGCAAACATTCCTTATTGTCCCAATACCTATACGCCAACGGCTCCTTTAAATACGGTTGGTCCTTTTCAGTTTGACCCTTTAACCGGTCAAATGAATTTCACACCCAACGGGCAACAGTCGGTAGTAATTACCATGTTGGTGAGTGAATTCAGAAACGGGGTTTTGGTGGGTACCACCATTCGTGATATTCAGGTGGTAATTATTAATTGTGGTGCAGGAGATGCACCATCCTTATCGAATGTTGATAGTTTAAGTGGTGGGCAAATGGTAGATACGCTTACAATTTCTGTATGCCCTGGTGAGCAAATTGGATTTACAATTTTTGCAAGCGACCCAGACCCTAATGATAAGTTAACAATAGTTACAAACGTGAGCCAAACAATTCCAAATGCTACGTTTACATGGATCTATGTTTTCAATCAACAAAATATTATTCGTGCAAGATTTACATGGACACCTACTCCTTTAGATACAGGTATTAAATTTTTTACAGTTACTGTTTCCGATAGTTTGAGTTGCCCTATTAGAAGAAGTGTAACCAAAACTTATATAATAGATGTGTTGGATGCCACAGTAGCCGGTCCTGATTTGTATTATTGTCCGGCAGGCGGACCCGTGCAATTGAGCGCTTTGGGCGGCACTCAATTTACTTGGAGTCCGGTGGATGGTTTGGATGATCCGAATATTGCTAATCCTTTAGCTTCACCCACAGTAACTACTGAATATATCGTTGTTAGTAATCTTGCAGCCGGTTGTAAAAACCGAGATACAGTTATGGTATTTGTGGTGGATGATTTTCCTTATAATATTTCTAATGATACCTCCATCTGTCGAAATGCTTCGGTTCCATTGTTTGTTACGCCAACAGACCAGTCTTTTGCTCCATATATATATGAATGGTCTCCGGGTACAGGATTGAACGACATTTTTGTCCCTAATCCAAATGCCGCACCAATTTCCTCCACTACATATACAGTTACTGTTTCAGCTTCTAACGGATGTGTTATTACTGATGATGTAACGGTTACTATTAGTGGGGTAGGACCTTATGTTATTATTACTCCCGATAAGAACAATGTTTGCCCCGGTGATACAGTAACTCTAAATACCATTATTTCACAATTAGTTTGTGGACCTACCATTGCCAGTTGTTCTGCTCAGAATCCGCCAACTTTTAAAACAATTGGTACCGGTACAGCCACAAGCCTTACCGGAGCTACTCCTTTTCAAGGAACTAGTCAGGATGCCAGAAGTCAAATGTTGTATCGTGCATCTGAACTGAATGCTTTAGGTATTAATGCAGGAACCATTGTTGCCATACGCCTGAATATTGGAACATGGATAAGTACCAACGCTTATGAGAATTTTACAATTAAATTGGGTTGCACTTCTGAGTCGGGACTATCAACTGCTACCGGATTTATTCCTTTGTCAACAGTTGTTTTTGGTCCGACAAACATTACTACTCAAGCCGGTCTAAATACCTTTAATTTTTCAACTCCTTATGATTGGGATGGTATCTCTAATCTGATTATTGAAATTTGTTATGACAACGGCTCTCAAAGTCCTGGAGGTAACGACCAAGTTATAGTTAGCAATACTAACTATACCAGTATGTTGCGCAATTTCGGCAACAGTACATCGGGCTGTTCCATGACTGCTCAGTTTTTCTATCAGGAATTGCCCAATACAACGTTCCTTATTTGCGCCCCGATACCGGTGAACTTTACTTATCAATGGGCGCCAACATTTGGT
>CAZFFP010000084.1:0-14088 GCA_964518215.1 uncultured Chitinophagaceae bacterium | reverse complement strand
GAGAAAGGCAAACCGGAATCTATCCGCGTAGATAATGGTCCCGAATTTATCAGTCACACACTTGAAGTATTTTGCAAAGACCAAGGAATACAACTTCAATTTATCAAACCCGGCAAACCGATGCAGAATGGCTATGTAGAACGCCTCAACCGAACATACAGAGAAGATATTCTTGATGCTTATCTGTTTAAAAATCTTGAACAGGTAAGAGGACTGACCGAAGAATGGATGAATGATTACAACGCCTTTCATCCGCATCAATCCCTAAATGGTTTAAGTCCCATTGGCTATCGCCATGCTATTGAAAGTGGAAAACTCCCCAAGCGCCAATGCCAGCCAGAGTTTACCACATTCAACAGCAGTTCTGATGATGATGAGCAGCACGTTAACGTAAATAATTTAACTTCGAATATTATTAACCCGCAGATGTCAAGTTCTGACCTATCCTAAAAAGGGGGTGCTTACAGTATCGAAAACAGCGCAGCCAATTTGTTCCAATGGTTTTTCGGTGTGCATTTCTTGAAATAAACCGTGAGAGAGCGTAATTTATTTATCCGGCTTCATCCATTTTCCATTATATGGCTCGTAAAATCTTTTTTCTTTTATTAGTTTTCCCTTTCTATATTTTATCAGCATAGAAACATTATTGTTTTTCCAATTAATGTGTTTCTCAATTCCATCTTTTTTAGATTTTTTATATTGAATTGTATATATTATTCCACCCGTATCGGTAAGTATTCTATTATACATTTTACAAGTTCCATGAATTTTACCATTGACTATCTTACACTCATCAAACAGTATTGAATCTCTTATAAAAATTTTTAGAGAGCCATTTTTTGAATTGATATTATGTCTTAATTCCGACTTAATTTGGGTTAAGTTATAATCATCAAGAATATTAATCACAGAGTCCTTTCCTGATTTTAAAAAGCTATAATAATATGGGCAAATTGATGTTATAACAACCTGATTGTTGTGAAAACCCGTATCAGCCGGACAATAGAAAAGGGTTTGAGATAATAACTCAAAATATGGCAACAATATCATCATTAAAGTAATAATTTGTATTTGAAAACTTCTAATCATTTTTATTCTTTTTTTAAAGGATAAGGATTTGAATTTTTATCTGCACCACTTTTTTTTCTTTTACTGTATAAATCTTGGACTTTGTTAGAGTAGTTAGAAGCAGGGTCACGCATATATGCATTCATTCCACCACCTCCTGGTGCAAAATAATCTGAATTGGATTTTCCTTTTGTTGCTTCTTCATTATATTCCATGTAATACATTACATCACCAGCTTCATTTGCAAGTGCACCATCAGAATACTCCGATGAGTCCCATACTTTAATACTAAATCCAGTTTCTGTTGAACCTCCAGATTTAGTGATTGGTGCTATTATCTCTTTGTCATTATATACAACATTCGGTTTATCACTTGACTTTTGATATTTTGTTTGTCCCTCTTGTCCATGAGTGCCGACAAAACCGCTTTCAACTGACACATAAACCATGACATCTGTTGTTTTTCCATTCATTGATACTTGTAAGTTATCAATGTAATTATATAAAGCCTCGTCATTTGTTTCGATTTTCTTCAGTAATACATTTACTCTACTCTCCATCGCTTTATAATATTTAAGATCATTTATTAGTTTTTTATCATTGGGATTTTTAATTAGTGCACCTTCTTTTTCTTTTACAAACCTTGTATAGTAATTTACCCATTTTCTTCCGTCAGGGTCTACAAATAATAGAGGATTATTATTTACAAAGACGTAAGGTGAAACAAATGGGAATTGGGCCGCTAGAGGGTCAATACTTAAAGCAAAAACAACCATATCAACAACATAGTCGTTTATAGTGTCTATCTCGATGAAATCTTCAATTTTTTTGGTTGCAGTATTAAAGGCAGTTCTTCTGTAATATTCAATAGGTTTTGTTTTCATTTGCTCATCTAACGAGCCCCAAGAAAGTGTTGCATAGCGGGTTTGAGCGTAAGACAAACCTTCAAAGGCGTTGGGCGTATAGTCTTTATAATTATTCGGCATTTCATTTCCAATTAATCCGTTCAATACTAACGTTTTAATGTCTTTTGGCATTTCCCGATACCCAAAACTGAACAATTTTGTAATAAGTTGTTCATAATATTGAAACTCAGGATATGTTTTGAGTTGAGCAATAGATTTGTTTTTCAGTAGAAGTTTTGCTTCCAACACCTCAGCTTTCAGCAGCATGGCGTTCAGATTTAAGCTGTCGTGCTGCAAAGCAGTATTGGCGCAGGTTAACAAAAATTCGTCTGCTTTGGCATTAAACTTATACTGATAAGCCTTAGCCAAATATACCAAAGTCAGCGCAACAGATTCTTTCAGATTGAGTGTTCGTAGGCTAATGCCGCTTTTTACCGCCTGCGGAGTGGTGTAGGTAATGGCGCTTAGGCTTCCGGTGCCGGGAAAAGCGCGGGTTGTCAGTTCTACATTGAATTGGGTTCCTTTGTCATCGGCATGTCTGATAAAAATATGTCCGGGCGTGGTAACAAGTTTGGCATCAGCCCCAAGCCTTTCTGAAAATATTTTAAATAGTGCGGTAAGTGCATAGCAGTTGCCGTTTCGTTCGTCAGAATAGAGCAAGCGGTTCACCTGCGTATTGGTCCAGTCTTGGGTGCCGAAGGGGTCGGCTTTATTGTAGCTGTAAGGAAGATGGTAGTATATTCCGGTGTTTTCGATGAAATAGGTGGTATCGGTAAGGTAGGTGAATATTGCCCAGTTGGTCAATGCTTTTTCATACATATTGTATTGTTGTTGTGCCGATGAGTATATGGTAGATTTAAAATCGCTGATGCTTTTGTTTTTATGGGCGGCAATCAGTGTTTCAATGCCGCTTACATGAAAGGAAATGAATTTCGAGAATTCTTCTTCGTTCAGTTCATTATCCCAATAGGCATTTTCGGTAAGAAATATCGCCCGCTCATAGTTGAGCGGTATGTTGCCCGTAAGCATTGTTTCTATTTCGGCTTTGGCTTGGTGAAATGCGGTTTGTGGGTTTGCTCCTGAGTAAATTAAAAACAACAGGGCTAAGGTTAAAATAATACGGTGTGCCATAGCAACTAAGTTTTAGCGTGTTGAAGAATGTATGGTTTGCGTGAGTGGTCTTGTTTCTTTGCCGGTAACGCGGTTGTTTTGCTGCATATTGGCTTTAAACTCTTGCTGCTGCATAAGCAATTCGTAATGCTTTTCTGGCAAGGGCTGAAAGCCCAACTTTTCAATGGTAAGTTCTATGTGCATCAATGCTTCATAGAGTTGTGCTACTTCTTGCACATTATATATTTCGTCTGAGCTTTTCATATTGTGGCGCATCATTGCTTTTACCAATTGCCTCGAAAGCATGTCTGACTTCAGCAACGAGATATAAATATTATGATGCGCTCCATAATACTTTTCAGATGCCTGAATACATTTGTTGACAAATGAGCCGTCAGCCAAACCAAACTTTCGCAAATAGCCTATACCCAAATCAACAAAGCAATTTGCCAGAATCATTTTCGCATTGAGTGTATCTAAAAAAATTCCGTAGCGTTTGGCTTCGGGTGTAATAAACAAGTGTTCTTCATACCAATGGTCGGTGATGTGATGATTGGTAGTAGCCTCATAGTTTTCGATATAGCCTTTGGCATTTGGATATTTGATAAACAGATGATGAGGCGCAAAAGAAAGGTAAGCTGTTATTCCCAATTCTTCGGCAAGCATATAATACACCAATGGTAATCCGCTGCATTGTCCGTATCCGGTGGCAAATGCCTTGGTAACAAAATAATTCCGGTGGTCTGTTTCACCTTTAAAATCAACATAATCGTATCGAAACGGATAGTGAACCTGCGAATGTATCGTTTGTCCGGTTTCTATTGCTGCAATATCAATTCTCAATGTGTCTTTCATGAGCCGTTGAATACCATAATGCAGATTATTGGCAGTAGGAGAAAGTTTTTGCTGGCGCAGCCAGTCTTTAATAAATCGTGCAGATTTTTTAATTGACGAATCGAATTGTTCGTAGGTGAGATAAACATCGCCATAAGCAGCTTCCATTATGTAGTAAGCGCGTTTTATTGAAATCGGCATATTCCCTTCTGCCATTTGTTTCAATTCATAATATGCTGTTTCATAGTTTTTATTACCGCTTATGAAATAAGCGCTTTTATAAAACTCACTCGCACTTCTATGCTGATGTTTTTCATCGTCATATATTTCTCTCAGTATTTCCCAAACTTCGTCAAACTTGTTGTAATAGACCTGTGAAAAATTGCTGCCATATCCTGCTTTAATTTCTTCCTGCGAAAAAGGCATATTGCCTGTAATCTTTTTTATGGCTTCAATATTTTTCTGCTTTATTTCATTCTCAGTTTGTTGCTGAATGGTTGGTTGCGATGTTTGAAAATTGGGTTTAGCCGAATGGCTTTGATTGGTTTGAACCGGCTGGAATTGTTGAAACGAAGGGGTGTGCGGTGTTTGAATTTGTGCTATACCAATTTGATACCAAAAAATACCGTAGAGCAGCAGCAATGAAAAATTTATACGGGAATTTTTGGCTGACATTGAACAGTTTTTTTACCTGTTCAAATGTTCTGATTTTCTGTGAAATAAACACAAAATAAATTTCAAAAAATTACAACCTTTAGGTTGTATTTTACAACTTGGTGTTTGTAAAAACAGCCGAAAATCAAGTTAGTCAATGCCTTGGCGCAGCTTTGAATTTTACACGTCATCCGCGTTACTTACAAGTGGCTGGGCGGGCTACACAATTGTGTGTTTGTGCTTTTTTATCTCTTCAAGAAAAATAAAACCGGAATTGTGAGCTTCGATAAGTTCATTATCTAATTGTTCAAAGTCATTGGAAGTGTATGTCTCAATAATTCGTTGAATCCCATTCTTGTCCTTTTTAAAGTTATGTAGTCGATAGTCAATGTCATCACTAACATTCTTCATTATGATAGAATGAATGACCAAATTTCTCTTCTCTCTAAGTTCATCCAAGTTGTCTAACCAAGTTAATATTGGTTTCTTGATTGTCAAGTCGGTTAACTCCAATGCTTTTTCTTTTAACCGTTTAATTTTCTTCTCTGGACTTGTAATTGCATAAAACTCAGGATAGGAGTTGACTATACCAAGTTCTACTGCGATGTTAGAAATGATAAAATCAATTTTCGAGAATGAGAATGTTATTCTTCCGAGTATTCTGTAAAATTTATCTATGTCCAAGGTTTTGATTTTTACATTATAGCTGAAACAAACTTTCGCTTATCTACCCGATATGGAGAGATTGATGAAGGTTGGTTTCGCTTTATGAAATTATAAATCTATTGTTACAAATCATCAAATGGCAAAATAATTTTTCTAAACATTTCTCGTGTTCAGATGTGTGTATATCTCAATAGCAAGCATTCAACAGACACTTACTCCTTCCTCCTCTCCTTCCGCTCCTTTATCTCCTGCTCTTTTTTCGGCTTTTCTTCTTTTAGTTTTTCCGGTTTAGTGCTTTCTTTTTGAGGTTTGTTTTTTTCTTTCCTTTCAGCTTTTTCTTTTTCAATGCGTTCGGGTTCTGAGTCTGTTTGTTCTTTGGTTGGTTTTTCTTTTATCGCTTTATTGGCTTTATTTTTTTTAACCGAAGGTTCAGTTTCAGGCATGGGTTTATCTGCCCAATGCTTTTCTTTCTTCAACCGGTCTTTTTTGTAAACTGCATACAACTGTTGCGCTCCCAATTCTGAAAATTCAAACAACTTACCATGCTTATATCCATTCTTCCAGGGAGTAATTTTTTTCAGTTCGCCATTAGGATACCATTCTTTCCATCTGCCATGATACAAACCCGTTTTATAACACCCCTGAACTTTCAGGTTTCTATTGGGATAAAATTCGGCATAGGCTCCATGCAATAGTTTACCGTCATATCCGCCCCGTGTAGTCAAAATCATATTGTTTTTAAACCACGAATACCTGAGTTGTATATCGGGTTCTATTTTTTTTCCATGCTCCCACACGTTGGCTCTAATCATGGCTTCACCAATATACAATACCACTTCGCGCATCTCTGCTTTCTTTTTCAGTTGCTTCACCGATTGAGCCACAACATTCAAATTGAAAAGCAAAATTGTCCAAATAAGCAGGTGGTATTTCATACTATCGGTTTCAGTTTTTAACAAAAGTTTTTTGGTTGCCCTTGAAAGAAAGCAAAACAGAATCGTTGTAAACATCTAATACCAAAATATCTTGTGTTTGCTCCCCTTTCGACACTATATGGTCGGCTCCATTAATTTTTATGATACACAACTGTTTATCTGATTTGTTGGAATAAATTTTTCCGTTGTATTGAACTGCGGGCCATTTCAAAGGAGGTATTTCGGTTTTCTGCTGAGGTTTCGGTGCCATATTTTTTTTCGGCTTTTCAGCAGAATAATTTTTTGGAGCATAGGATTTATCTGAAAATGGGTCGCGGTAGTGGAGCAGCAAAGTAAATGTATCGTTATGAGTTTTTTCAGCAATATTGTTGGAGCCGTCTGATACATTATAATTGGAAACCACCGGTTTATTATCTGTGGTGAAATCGAAAATCTGGTAAACCACATAGCCCCATACTGCAAGCACAGCAGGTAATAAAAAGTATATGCTCTTTTTATTTTTCATGACTACTGCAATATGAATTTTCTGAGTGAACTGAACGAACCTGCATTTCCGGCTGCATCTATAGATTTTACCCGCCAATAATAACTGCTACTCAACGCACCGGTGGTAAACAGGTAAGAACTGACAGTGGTGCGGTCGGTTTTGAAAACATTAATTGCCAATGAATCCTGATAAATAAACACGCTGTCGAACACTACATCTACACTGTTGCGGCTCCAGGAAAGTTGCACCGAATCGTTCACGATAAATTCATCGTTTGCGGGCGCTGTCAGGGTGGGCGGCAATGGCGCGGTAGTATCTATGGTTATGGTTCGTGTGGCATACTGCGTGTTGCTGGTATTGTTTTGTGCCCTCACTCTCCATTGATATTGCCCTTCATCTAAAGTATAAGAAAACGTGTCAGAAGTAAGATTGATGTCGAGAACAATGCTACCGGAAAAATCGGGCTGCGCGAGTTCAAACCGATAATCGTCAGCTACCGATAACATGCTCCACTTAAACAAAATTCGCGTTTGGTTGGTAATAAGGTTATCATTCGGACTTATTAATAACAGGGTTTGCCCACTTAAATCAGCGCTGCTGTCCACCGTGAAAACCGCATAGCTGAATGCTGTTTGATAGGCGCTATTGATGCCCCGAATCCGCCATTCATAATTTCCGGGAGAGAATAAAAAAGTGAATTTGTTTTCTTCAACAATCGTGTCTAACCAAAGATTGCTTGCCGATTGAAAGGCGGGAGCCACCACCTGCAACTCATATCCGGCAGCGCCTTCAATAGCTTCCCACCAAAAGGTTACCGTTTGCCCTTCGACTATGGCGCTATCTGCCGGTGCAAGTATTACGATGGTTTTCTTTTCTATATTCTCTTCAAAAATTTTTTCGCACGACACCAAGCTCATGGAAAATATTATGGCTACCGGTATGACTATATACTTCATCTCAGTTAGGTTTTATATTCTGTAAAACAATATTGCATGAAAGCAGCTGCCGTTTGGTTACATTGTCTTTCTTCATAAAAAACCGTAAAGAGGCAATTCTGCCCAAACTGTATTCGGTTTCGATGGAATAAACAAGTTTCACCAAATTGATAAAACCTCCTCTCACTTCAATAGCTTTGGTTTCTATGAGATACTCATTCGATTCGATAAAAACAGACTGCGGGAAATCAACCAAAGTGAGCGCATTCTTTTGACAAAATTCTGTAACCTTTTGCAATACATACTCGCGGTTTTGTGTTACACTGTCGCTCATGCCTAACCTACCGTTGAGCGAAGCCAGTTTTGTTTCGAGCAACAAAATATTTTCGGGAGCATTACCCGATTGTTGTAACTGTTGTTTCAGTTCTTGGTTTTCAAAATACAATGAAATTGATTTTTGTATTGCTTGAGTATATGCAAGCACTGCCAATACCAACAGCGAAGCCAGCAGTATTTTGTTTTTGGTTTTATATGGAAGATTATTGAAAAACTTCATCATCGTTTTCTTTACAATAAAATCATTACTTCAAATCCACCTTCAAGATTTTGATTGTCGTATTGATAGTTTACAATTTTCACTGAGCGCAGCCACTGTTGTTGCTTCAGTTCGTCAATCCAGTTGTTGATTACAGTGTTTTTATTCGTTACTCCTTTAATTACAATCTGCTCGTGCAGAAATGCTACCTGATTTTGCTCTAATCGGTTTTTCTCTTTATCGGCAGGATATACATAAAGCTCTTTCAAATGCAATTCTTTGGGAAGTGTAGCTGCAATACGGTCGGCATAAAACGAAGTTTTGGATGCTTCGAGCCACCCTGCCCGTTTCAAAAACATTTCTTTTTGGCTCACGTCTTCCTGTAAAGATTTCAGCTTGTCTAAATTTTCTTTGCTTCCTGAGAGCGCTGATTTTAAATTTCCATTTTCTTTATAAAATTGATTGAACAATAGAAAATTCACCATCAATACCAAAAACAGCGCTGCCAAACTACCTTTAAGCAGCAGGTTGAAAATGTTTTTGTGATAAAGCTCTTCCTCATGCACGGTTAAAAAATCCATATTGACTTCGCTGGGCGAACCCACATATACAGATAACCCGGCAGCAAAAGGCAACAGGTATTCACCTTCAATTTTTTCCTCTGAAATGGTTACCGGCTCCACTGAAACATCAGTCGCTTTTACGTGGTCGGTGAGTTGCCCGTTGGTTATATGAAGTTCATACTTGCCTGCTTGAATCAAGTCGGTATTATCAGGAAGAAAGGGTAAAAGATTCAGCGCAGAAAAACTTCCGAATACAAAACCGATTATTTGTTTTTCGTGCTCTTGAAAAGCGGTGCAAATTTTTTCAATCAATTGTTTTCTGACAGCAGAAACAAAACACCACTGATTTTCAGAAATAGTTTTTTGCAGATAAAACTCATGGATGTCGGCTCCGGTGAGCAACTGGTTCAGCAAATATTTATCATCATCTCCTTCAGAATATTTAAGCCTTTTATGTAAAATGCCTTTACCTGTGAGTGCTATTACAATCGGAGCTTTATCGCTCAATACCTCTTTTAGTTTTTCGGGTTTAAAAACAATGGTGTGTTTTTCTGCAATCTGAATTTTGTTTTTCTGCTGCTTCAACTGCACCAGATAGGCAGTTGACATACCCTCGTCTGTCAGTTCTATATGTATAGAGCAAACTTCATTGGGTATTTTAAAACGCTGCAACAGATTCATTGTAATGACAGTTTCAATTAATAAATGATAACGGGTTTAATAAAAATGTTCAACTTGGTTTTCCTTCTTGTTTTTTCCCTGTTTCCAAAAAACCAACGGAGCACCGGAATTCTGCTTAATAAAGGAAGCCCTGTTCCTGAATTGCCATTTTCAGACTCTTCCAATCCGCCCAACATCACCATTTCATCGCTTTTCACTCTTATCATTGATTTAAACTCTCTGTTAGATGAGCCGGGAGGCGCATTAGGCGATATTCTTGAAGTAAATACCGACTGACTGACGGTTATATCCAATGTTATATGGTCTTCGCCCGAAACAATAGGATTTATTTTCAAAGAGAAATCTGCCTTGATAGGTTTGAAAATGGTTGTTACTACTGTCTGAGGATTTTGTGTGCCGATGATATTATTGGTTTGCTCTACATAGTAATCGGTTCTGCCTATGCTAAGCGTAGCTTCATGACCATTGAGTGTAGAAAGCCGAGGGGTAGAGCGCACATTCAGATAGCCCTGTTCTTCCAATGCTTTAATGTTGACATAAAAGTTGGGAGTTACTTTGCCGATGTTGGCTAAGCCTGTTCCCGCAAACAGGTCGAGTAGTTTGTTGATGGAACTTGAACCAAGTGTCATGTCAAGACCGGGCAGAATTGTTCCTCCGGTTTCTACGGGAGTCTCAGAAAGTCCCATACTCAACCCAGCTTTGGTGGTGCGGCTCGAATTTACATCTACAATTATCACTTCTATCATTATCACCGGCACTACTTTATCTATGTCTCTGATGAATTTTTCTATTTCGAGAATTTTAATTGCGGGACCATTCAAAATGAGGCTGTTGAGTTCCACAAAAGTTTTCACCTCAACACCTTTCTTTAAATCTGAAGGAATATTTTCCATTACCGTGTTTACAGAGCGATACTGCAATTGAATAAATTTAGAACTGGTAAATCCTTCCTGTGTGCGCGCACCAAACAAATAAATACCGCCTTCTTTTTTATGGTTGTATTCGGTGGCTTTGAAAATATAATTGAGCAGACTGTCGAAAGTGAGATTTTGCACTTTTACGGTGGCATTGCCGGGCGGCTCTGAAAAAACAAAATAATTCAATTCCAACTCCTGACACAATAATTTAATCAATGCGGCAGTAGGGGTATTGATAGCAGTAAGCGATATGGTTTTATCTCCGGCATCGTTGGTATTTATCTGTAAGGAAAAATCAGCGCCCGTTTCGGGTATGCCTTTAGCATTTGTTTTCTTGTCTTTGCTTTCAACAGTTCTCTTGTCTGAAGCTTTGGTAAGTATGAATACATTGCTGTCTGCTACTTCTTTCTCCATGTCGTTGGCATACGCCAATTGTTCCAGCGCTTTTTCGAAAGGCAGGTCTTTGATATAAGCAGTAACAATTTTGTTGTTGATAGCAGGTGAAAGAATAATGTTCTTGTCAGATAATTCCACAATTCGTTTCACTACCTGCTGCAACGTATCGCTTTTCAAATCTAAAGTGAGTCGGTTGGTAACGCCATCGTATTTAATATTGAGCGGCTCTTTAGCCTGAGGTGTCGGAGCAGGCGGAATATACTTTTTCAAATACATGATGCTGCCTGTAAAATTTATTTCGAGCGTATATTGTTTGCAAAGAAAGGTCAGGATATTGATTACCGATTCTTCCACAAAATTTACCGTGATGGTAATATTCACCGAAGGGTCAACACTGATGTTGAGATTGTTGGATATGGCAATGCCTATGACAAAATCGCCTAAGCCAACATTGGAAACCGATGCTGAAATTTTTTCTCTCAAACCACCCACATCATTACTGTCGGCAAGCAAAAAAAGTCTGTTTTTAATTTCGGCAATACGCGCGTCTTCCTGCGCGAAAAGCGTTTCTGCCTGCAACACAACACACAGCAGCAATAACACGCCTGTTATGCTGCCTTTCATTTCTTTGAATATTTCGGGCATACTTTTCATTGATTTGATAATATGGGATAGATTTCTTCCAGTGCAGTCAGCCCATCAGCCAACAATTCGAAAGCATTTTGTTTCAGTGTCTTGATTTTATTCTCTTTCAGATGTTGTTCCACTTCTATTTCTCCTGTTTTAATTTTTTGTGTCAGTTCATAGCTCACCGGAATCACTTCAAATATGGCTTTTCGCCCTTTGTATCCGGTGAAATGACATTCTTCGCAACCCACAGCCTGGTAATGTTTCGCGATGGTTGTGTCGGATTGAAAACCTCTCGGCAACAAATCATTACTGAATGCTTCTTCGTTTTTGCAATGCGGACACAAGAGCCGGAGCAATCGCTGTGCGGCAGTAGTATTTAAAGTGCTGGCAAGCAAAAAAGGCGGTATGCCCATATCGAGCAGACGCGATACGCTTCCCCAAGCCGAATTGGTATGAATGGTGGATAGCACCAAATGCCCGGTGAGCGCAGCACGTATGGCAATTGCTGCGGTTTCGGCATCTCTTATTTCTCCTACCATAATCACATCGGGGTCTTGCCTCAAAAATGTTCGAAGGGCACGGGCAAATGAAAACCCGATGCTGTCTTTCACCTGCACCTGATTGATGCCTTCGAGCGTGTATTCTACCGGGTCTTCCACCGTAAGAATATTTCTCGTTTCTTTATTCAACAGTTTCAGCGTGGCATATAATGTTGTTGTTTTTCCCGAGCCGGTAGGTCCGCTAATCAATACTATTCCGTGTGGTTTGCGCACTCCTTCTATATAATTTTCCAAATCGTTTTTCTCAAACCCTATTGTATTGATGTCTATAGCTGTAGCATCGTTGCGCAGCAGACGCATCACTATTTTTTCGCCATAAAGTGTAGGCAATACCGATACTCTTATGTCGAATTTTTCATTTCGGTTTTCAAAATAAATTCTTCCGTCTTGCGGCAGGCGTTTTTCAGAAATATCAAGATTGGCTTTGATTTTTATTTTGTTCACCAAAGCAGGGTAATCGGTTTTGCTAATGAGGTATCGTTCAATGAGCATACCATCAATGCGCATACGCACTCGATTGCGCTCTTCATAAGGCTCTATGTGAATATCGCTGCTGCCTGTTTCTTTGGCTTCTCTGATGAGTTTTATTAAAAAGTCTTCTTCGCTTTCCGACAAATTAACCGCCTCGCCTGCTTTTTCAGACACATGCTGCCTGCGATAATATTTACCGAGCGTTTTTCTTATTACTGTTGCAGGCATGGCGTGCAACTCTATTTTTTTGTCGAAAATAATTTCCAACTCATCACACACATGTTCCTGAACTGATGATTCGTCTATATAAAACCGGAGTGTTCCGTTCTGCTGCTCTTTCGGAATAATCAAATAGTGCCATGCCTGCTCAGGTGTGAGCAGTTGCAGCAATTCGGTTTTCAACTCTATATATTCTGTCATTGATTTTCAGAGGGTATTCAAGGCAACAATTGATTGATTAAAAAATAATTATCGTAACTATCAATTTTCAACAGCGTTTCATTCGCTAATAAAAACACAGCAAGCAATACGGCTATGCCTCCGGCAAGAGGCACAGTAGTTTGTTGGTTACTTTGTATAAGATTGCTCAATGCGAACACCACACACACAACTGCCAAACTGAGCAGATAAAAGAATATCATATTCACCGGTGAAAAAAATATACCTGCTACCGGGAGCAACAATATGTCGCCCCACCCTAAAAATCTGTCGGGCAGCGAAACCCTCTGCCGGTATTTGACAGACAGAAATATGTTGAGTGTAAACAACTGCAAGGCAATCAACAATGTGTTGACTGTGAAATTTTCAATAATGCTGCTCCAGTCGTTTCGCATGGCGACAAAAGCGGTAGCGCAAAGAAGCAACGCAGGGAGCAGCCATGCTGAAATCTGCCGCTCTCTGAAATCCTGAACGGCAATGCCCGAAAGCAAAATCAATATTATGAGCAACAGTATCCAAAGCATCAATCGGGTATTACTTCTCTGAGATTATTTTCGTGGTCCACTTCCCACACATTATACTCGCCATCGCCATCGAAATCGGTAACGGCAGTAGCACGGGCGAGAAACGAACTGTTGCTTGCCTGCACTATTTCTATAAGATAGTTGGCATTGCCACCCATCGTTACGGGTTTTTCCTGTTCAAAACCTATGGTTACCAAATCGTCTGAATATTTAGAGTAGGTATAGAAATATGTTTTTTGCAAAGTGAATACATGCTTCAACTGCAACTGTGCTTCGGTGCTTTTGGCTTTCGAAATGAGGGGCAGCAGGTTGGGTAAAACCAACAGTGTGAGTATGCCAATAATGATGAGCACCACCAGCAGCTCCTGAAGGGTAAAGGCTTTAAGTTTTTTATTTAATACACGGTTCATATCGTTATTCTCCTTCTTAAAATTGATAAAATGCTTACTACTGTAAAGAGAAAATAATTTCGATGAAAACGATAATGCTGAAGGGAATAAAAAAACAACCTACAGGTTGTATTTTTTTCATTCATCAGAAAATAAATTCGCCAGAAACAGCTAACAAACTTTCATTAGTTGACTAACATTGTTCTGAACCATATATTTTCATCAGTTGAAAAATTTGATGGACGTTTAAAATTACATGCTGCATAATATCCTACCGGTATATCTTTTTATGCTTTTGATATTACCCAATACGTTCCATGTTTTGGCAAAAAAATGAGCAATATTTTTTGCTCGTTTTGCTGTTTTCTTAAAAATTGTTTCTTTATTTTA
>CAZFFP010000083.1:0-15041 GCA_964518215.1 uncultured Chitinophagaceae bacterium | reverse complement strand
TGCAATGCTTTCACCGAATGTTTCACCATAAGGAAATTTCCTTCGGGAAAATTTTTCAGGTTGGGCATTTCGGTTACTACAAAATTTCTGATGCCTTTGCCGTAGAGTTCGGCTATGTATTGATGACCGTCATGGCGCTTGCCTTTCACTGCAAAAAAAAGCGCATGGTTAACATCGGTGATTTTGCGGCTGTCCAATAGCAATCGCTTTGCCTCAGTGTCGGTGTGCATTTGCAACACCACGCCTTGTGTAATCTGAGCAAGCTTTGTGAAAGTATAGTTCATTCCCGAATAAAACGAAAGCAAAGATGCAATAAATGCATTGGGTAATTTGTCTTGAACGGTGATTTGTTTGATTTTATGATGCGTCATGACGGTTTGCATAAATGCGTTAATCATAGCGTTTATTGAATAGTTTGAATCACAGCTCAGGACTATTCGACCCCTTAACCATTCCTCTATAACTTTGTGCAGAATTCGCGACTATGGCAGATTTGAAAATTACATTGGTTCAATCCGAATTGTATTGGGAAAACAAAACCGAAAACCTGAATCGTTTTTCCGAACTGCTGAATCATTTAACTGACGACACCGATATTATTGTGCTGCCCGAAATGTTCAGCACCGGATTTTCGATGAAGCCCGAATCGCTTTCAGAAACCATGAAGGACGAAGCGGTGCGCTGGATGCTTCAGCAGGCAAAGGCGAAAAACGCTGTAATTAACGGAAGCATCATTATAAAGGAAAATGAAAGCTATTTCAACCGTCTGATTTGGGCGCAACCCGATGGCAAGTTGCTACATTATGATAAGCGTCACCTGTTTACTTTAAGCGGAGAAGAAAAACATTATTCAGCCGGAAAAGAGAAGCTGATAGTAGCATACAAGGGTTGGAAAATTTGCCCAATGGTATGTTACGATTTGCGCTTTCCGGTTTGGTGCAGAAATATTCTGAACGATGCGTATGATGTTTTGATTTTTGTTGCCAACTGGCCCGAACGAAGAAACACTGCATGGAAAACGCTGCTGCAAGCACGTGCCATCGAAAATCAGAGTTTTGTGATTGGTGTAAATAGAATCGGCAACGATGGGAACAACATTTATCATTCGGGCGACAGCACACTTGTTGACCCTATGGGCGATGTAGTTTTTACTCAGGCGGATTTGCCTTTTGTGAAAACTTTTACGCTCAGCCGCGAGCGCTTAAATTTTGTGCGCGAAAAACTTCCTTTTTTGAACGATGCGGATAGTTTTGAAGTTAGGGCTTAGTGCCTTTGGCGCAGTTCTTAATTTTCAAGCCCCAATTTGATGCCTTTGTGTTTGAGTCGAATCTCTGCGAATCCATTTCTAATGGCTGATAGCTGAAGGCTTATAGCTTAATGATATTGATTAACTTCGCCAACCAAATTTTTAATTTTTTCAGATGAAAACATATATTCAGCACATTGCGCAGCACGAGGGAAAAGAAGTAACGCTTGAAGGTTGGGTGGCTAACAAGCGCACCGGAAAAGGTTTGGTGTTTATAGTGTTTCGCGATGGCACAGGCTTTATGCAATGCGTAGTTTCCGAGCAGGAGGTTTCTCCCGAAGAATTTCAACAGGCAGATAAACTTTCGCAGGAAAGCTCAGTAGCGCTCACCGGTTTGGTGGTGAAAGACGAGCGTCAGGAGGGCGGCTATGAATTGCAGGTGAAAACGCTAAAAGTGTTTAGCGTTGCTCAGGAATATCCCGTATCGAACAAAGAGCATGGCGTTGATTTTCTGATGGACAACCGCCATTTGTGGTTGCGCTCGCGCAGGCAGTGGGCAATCATGCGCATTCGCAATACTATCATTATGGCGATTCACGGCTTTTTTCAGGAGCGAGGCTTCATACAAATGGATGCGCCCATTTTCACGGGCAACGCCTGCGAAGGCACGAGCACTTTGTTCGAAACCGATTTTTATGGCGACCCCGCATACCTTTCTCAATCGGGACAATTGTATGGCGAAGCGATGGCTTTTGCCCACAACCTCATTTATACTTTCGGTCCTACGTTCCGTGCCGAAAAATCGAAAACGCGCAGACACCTTTCAGAATTCTGGATGATAGAGCCTGAAATGGCTTTCTATGATTTGGATATGAACATGGATTTGATAGAAGCCTTTCTTCAACACGTGTTGAAACAAGTGATTGAAAAATGTCCGAACGAATTGGAAATGATTGAGCGCGACATTGAAAAACTGAAAACAGCCGCGCAACCCTTCACGCGCATTACTTATGAAGAAGCTATTCAAATTCTGAAAGGCAAAAAAACCGTGAACGGTAAAAATGCCATTGAAGTTTTGGAAAATGATTTGAAAGAGCTCAACGAAAAAATTGAAGCGAATAAAAAAGAAATTGAAGAGCGTGAAGCTGCCGTTGCCAAACCCGGCATGAAAAAAGGCGAAATCAATTTCAATGTGGCTAAAATTGGAAAGCTGAAAAGCGAAATAAAAGAGTTGCTGGAGAAAGCCGAAAACATTCCCGCATGGATTCGCAGCGCAGCCGATTTTGAAGAAGGCAACGATTTGGGCGGCAGCGATGAAACGGTGATTACTCGTTTGTTCGACACTCCTATTATGGTTTACAATTGGCCCCACGAAGTGAAAGCTTTTTACATGAAGCGCGATGAAAACGACCATCGCTGGGCGAAAGGCGTAGATGTGCTGGCTCCCGAGGGTTATGGAGAAATTGTAGGCGGTGGCGAGCGCGAAACCAATTTGGAATTACTTATCGAAAAAATTAACGAGCATCAATTACCTATGGAAGCCTTCGAATGGTATCTCGACCTGCGCAGATTCGGCAGTGTGAAACATGCCGGATTCGGCTTGGGCTTGGAACGTTTGGTGGCATACATTTGCGGCTTGCAACACGTGCGCGAAACCATACCATTCCCCCGCATGTATGGCAGGTTGTTGCCGTAACTAATTACTATTTTATTTTTTTCAGGAAAGACACAATACCCGCCTCCCACAATTTTGCGTTGATAATGGTTTGTGGCACACATAATTGGTGCGTGTAACTTTGAATTATGAATCTGAGGCTATTGTTGTTTTTCGTTTTTTGTTATTCCGGTGTTTTTTCTCAAAACGCATGGACCGATAATTTCATCAAAGAATACCAAGAGGTTTTCGACCGTAAATATTTTGTGGATTCGGTTTTTATGTCAATGAATGATGATGAGCGATTAGGTCAACTATTCATGATAGCTGCTTATTCCAATAAAGACGAAAAACATTTTCTTCAACTCGATTCATTAGTCAAAAAATATCATGTAGGCGGATTGATTTTTTTTCAGGGCGGTCCTTACCGGCAAGCACACATGACCAACTATTTTCAGTCGGTGGCAAAAACTCCGCTGTTCATTGCCATTGATGGCGAATGGGGTTTAAATATGCGCTTGGACAGCACCATTCAGTTTCCGCATCAACTCACCTTAGGTGCTATCAGCGACAATACATTGATTTACGAAATGGGACGAACCATCGCCAAAGAATGCAGGCGCATAGGTGTGCATATCAACTTTGCTCCGGTGATAGATGTAAATAATAACGCCAAAAATCCGGTGATTAACGACCGCTCTTTTGGCGAAGACAAAATAAATGTCGCGCTCAAAGGGCTGGCTTATGCCAAAGGGTTGCAAGATGTTGGCGTGATGGCTTGCGCCAAACATTTTCCCGGACATGGCGACACAGACAACGACTCGCACTATTCGCTTCCCGTCATTAATAAAACGAGAGCGCAATTAGACACCTTAGAACTGTATCCTTTCAAAGTGTTGTTCAATGAAGGTGTGCATAGCATCATGGCTGCACACTTATTCATTCCTTCTATTGACAGCACCAAAAATCTGGCAACTTCGCTTTCATACAACAGCACCACTCAGCTTTTGAAAAACGAAATGAACTTTAAGGGCTTGGTGTTTTCCGATGCGCTGAACATGAAAGGCGTGAGTAAATTTTTTAAACCGGGCGAAGTGGAAGTGAAAGCTTTTAAAGCAGGAAACGATGTATTGCTGTTTGCTGAAGATGTTCCGAAGGCAGTTTCGTTATTTAAAAAAGCCATTGCCGATAATGAAATTTCAAAACAAGATATAGATGTGGCGGTGAAAAAAATTCTTGCGGCTAAATACGATTACGGTGTTTTTCTTCCGCAACAAATCGCGCTCGAAAATTTGTATGAAGATTTGAATAATAAAAATGCCCAGTTGCTGAATCGTTTGTTGTTTGAAAAAGCGCTCACGGTTGCCAAAGACGATGAAGCGTTGCTGCCTTTCAAAAATTTAGAGCAACAAAAATTTGCTTCGGTTTCGATAGGAAAAAGTAATCTGAGCGAGTTCCGCGAAATGTTAGATAACTACGCTCCTTTCAATCATTTTTCTGCCGAAAAAAATGCGAAGCCAGAAATTTTTAAGTCGCTTACCGATTCATTGAAAAATTATTCAGTGGTGGTGATTGCATTGAATGATATGCTTCGCCAGGCTTCCAAAAATTACGGACTCACCGATGCCGCCATAAATTTCATTAAAGAAATTTCTTCGCACACAAAAGTAGTATTGAATGTTTTCGGAAATCCCTACAGTCTGAAAAATTTCGAGTCGTGCGCTGTGGTGGTTTGTGCATATGAAGACAATGAAATTAACCGCGCTTATGTGCCACAACTTTTGTTTGGAGCTATTGGCGCAGATGCCACGCTTCCGGTTTCTTCTTCGGAAGTTTTTGTTTCGGGCAAAGGTTTGATGAAGCCCGCGGGCTTGCGATTAAAATTCACCATTCCTGAAGAGGTGGGAATTGACTCAAAAAAATTGTTGCAAATTGATTCTATTGTAATGAAAATGATGGGAGAAAAAATGGCTCCTGGTTGTCAGATTGTTTTTGCCAAAGAAGGAAAAGTATTTTACCAAAAATCATTCGGTTATCATACTTATGATTGCACTGCTGCGGTGAAAAATTCAGACATATACGATGTGGCTTCTGTTACAAAAATTGCAGCCACTACCGTTTCATTAATGAAGCTGTATGATGAAGAAAAATTTTCTTTGGATAAAAATCTTGCCGATTATTTAGCATTACCGAAAGACAATACTGTAGGTCATTTGAAAACGAAAGATGTTTTGTTACACAAAGCCGGCTTGCAGGCATGGATTCCTTTTTATCTGCGTTTCAGCTATCGAGAGTTGGATAAAGTTCTGTATCGCTCCAAACCGGAAAAAGGATTTGATGTAAGAGTAGGAAATACTCTTTACACCAATAGTGCTTCGCGCGATACCATTTTCAATATGATTGTTACCGCTAAAACCGAATCGAAGCCGGAGTATAAATACAGCGATTTGGGTTTTTATCTTTTTGCCGACATTATTAAAAATATTTCGGGCAAAAGAATTGATACTTTTTCTGACGAAAATTTTTATGCTCCCTTAGGTTTGCGCACTACTACTTATAATCCGCTCAATAAATTTCCTTCGGAAATAATACCGCCTACCGAAGAAGAAAAAACTTTCAGAAAAGAATTGGTGCACGGATATGTGCACGACCCGGGAGCCGCTTTGTTGGGTGGAGTGTCCGGTCATGCGGGATTGTTTTCTAATGCTACCAACTTGGCGGTACTGATGCAAATGTTATTGAACAAAGGCAGCTATGGCGGACAACCATTTCTGAAACCCGAAACAGTGGAACTTTTCACCGCCAAACACAATGGAACCAACAGGCGCGGTTTAGGTTTCGATAAACCCGAACCCGACACTACTAAAGGAGGGCCAGCGGCAAAAAGCGCTTCGGTGCAAACTTTCGGACATACCGGATTCACCGGCACAAGCGTTTGGGCAGACCCTCAACACCAATTAGTGTATGTGTTTCTTTCTAACCGCGTGCATCCCGATGCCTCCAATAATAAGCTGGCATCTAAAAATATCAGAACCGATATTATGCAGGTGGTGTATGATGCACTTTTAAAAAAGAACTAAAGGTTTTTCTTTTAAACAAGCTTGTTAATTTTCTGTTAATAAACCTTGTTTGAAATGCAATTAAAATCTCACAACTATAATTTGGTTGTTTGGGTTATTTTACGGGTGGTGTTTGGGTGAAAGTTGTCCTTTATTAATCCACTGCGTTTCTAGGGTTGTAAACAGCCTTTCGAGTAATTATTTTTCAACCTTTCATCTATTCACTGGGTGTGAATCATTTCGTTAAAATGAGCATTATATAGCTAATTCAGCATTATAACTATGTTGATAAAACCCTTCTGAAGTTTAGTAATGATAGTTCCAAAAAATTATCTGGAATTTTACGGACGAATACACACCCTTAATGATGAACCTTTTTAAGTTTTAAAAATTCTTTTACTAATTATGAATGAGTTGATAACTGCAGAAAAAAATATTTCAAGGAAAGGATTTCTTGATTTGCCGGTGGAACCAACACTCGATTTATTTGAAGAAATAGAAAGACTGAAGCTAGAAAAAAACGCCATCATCTTAGCCCATTACTATCAGGATGCCGATATTCAGGATATAGCCGACTATATAGGCGATAGTTTGGGTTTATCGCAGCAGGCAGCAGCTACGCCTGCAGATATGATAGTTTTTGCTGGCGTGCATTTTATGGCTGAAACAGCAAAAATTCTTTCGCCACAAAAAAAAGTGGTATTGCCCGATTTGAAAGCCGGCTGTTCATTAGCCGATAGTTGTCCGCCTGACAAGTTTGCCGCTTTTAAAGCACAGCATCCCGAACATATTGTGATTACTTACATTAATTGCTCTGCCGAAATTAAAGCGTTGAGCGATATCATCTGCACTTCATCGAATGCGGCACATATTATAGAATCGTTGCCCAAAGAGCAAAAAATAATTTTTGCACCCGATAAAAACTTAGGTGCTTATTTGGTGAAGAAAACAGGGCGCGATATGGTATTGTGGGACGGCTCTTGTATGGTGCATGAAATTTTTTCTTTAGAAAAGATATTGGCGTTGAAAGAAAAACATACTAAAGCTGAATTCATTGCGCATCCCGAATGTGAAGATGCGGTATTGAAAATTGCAGATTTCATAGGCTCTACTACCGGATTATTGAAATACACTCAAAAAAGTGCTTCTAATGAATTTATTGTGGCTACCGAAACAGGAATATTACACCAAATGCAAAAAGCATCGCCCGATAAAGTATTTATACCTGCTCCGCCCAACAACAGTTGCGCCTGCAACGATTGTCCACACATGAAATTGAATACTTTAGAGAAAATTTACCTTTGCATGAAATATGAGCAACCGGAAATTATACTCACCGATGTACTGATGGCTCAAGCCAGAAAACCTATAGAAAGAATGATGGAGTTGTCGGAAAGGTTTGGGTTGTAAATGTGTTGGCTAATATGTGTTTAATTTTTAGTCAACCTATTTTAGGACGGGACTGTATTGTATATGGCACGACTGGAAGAAACCCGAAAGGAAAAGAAAGAATCTAATTCGATTATGCGTTCCCGAAAGTAAGGCGTATTCTTTCAGCCGAACACGCAAAGGCGGTTGGGCAATAGCACAAAGCCCGATACTGACTACTACGGTAACACTAAAACGATTGCAACGCAGAGGGTATGAATCCATGCTCGATTACTACTACAAAGTAGCTCCACAATTTTCCGAACCGCTAATTGCGTGAACCGCATGATTAGTGGTGTGAGAGCCTCTCCCCGTCACTTACAAGTGGCGGGGCTGGCTACTCGATTATCGGCTGCCCTTCCTTTTAAAGCTGTTCCCTGTCCGCTGTTGGTTTTGTTCTTGCTTGCGTTGCAGAAGCAGGCTCTTGACACAGCTTTGCCTTTGTGTTTAGCCATGTGCGGCTGTGGCATGTGCCTGCTTGTGTTTGGCAGCGTTGTTAAGTCAGGCATTTATGTTCTCTTTTAATAAATTTTGTTTCAGTAATGATACGTATGCCCGGTTTAGATAGTCATATACAAGCATTTCCTGTATGCGTTGCTTAGAAGAAAATAAACGGTTAAGCGACATGTGAATAATACTTGTCAAAAGGTCTTGAACTGTTGAGGAGTCATGTGTTTTTTTTATACTGTCAATAATCGTTTGGTTATGGTTGCTGCGTTGTTCAAACAGTTCGGTAAATTGATTTACTAAACTGTCTCTCTCTGTCAAGGTATGCTGAATATCTTTTTGAAGTTCCCTGTATTTGTCGTTTATTTTTTCTCTTGCGTGTTTGTTGTTCTTGGTCAGCCCATGTTCTATATGAAAATTTTCTTTCATTACAGATGAAAGTTTAATTCTGTCGTCAATCGAAAACTGAAAGTCGTCAAACAGTTTATGAACATTATAGATGGCTAATTTCCATAAGTCGGCTGTATTAATGTTTGCTTTAAACAGGTCGAGTATCAGTTCGCTGTCGTAAAAAAATAATTCCTCTGCTTGCTCAATAGTTTCGGGGCGGTATCTTTCCAATTCTCTGTTGTAAGTGTCTAATTGAATTTTTGAAATCATGCCACTCGCCACATAAGCGTTAATGTGAAACTTTACTTTAGAACTTATGTCGTTAATACTCATTTCAGAGTTCAACTTCATGCGAAGTCTGATATGATGTTTCGGGTCGCTATACCGAATGAAAAACCATTGACAAATAATGTTCTGTTTTAGTAATTGTTTTGTTAGCGGATGAATTACGTTTGTCAATATATTGTCAGCGACATTTGTTCCGCAATAGAATTTGTAATAAACCCATTCATCGCCCGGAATAAAAGTTCTTTTTACATTTTTCCTGAAAGATGATGTATGAACGGAATTAAATTCTTCGCTTCTTTTTTCGTGATTCAAAAATGAAAAAACGAGTTGATGCGTAAACAAGCCATCATCACTTTTAACAAATGACTTTTCTAAATTGATAAAACTTTCAATCAGGATGATTGAAGTGCGTTTTTTTAATTCTTCTTGAAACAATCTTAAACACAAAATATTTTCCAAGTCAATAGTCAATTCATTATCACCGTCAGCAATGGCAATAAAACGAGGCATTTTGTTTTCAGTCCTCCATGATTTTGTCTTTTCAATTAAGGCTTCATCAGAGTTTGCATTGGAAATCAAGTTATAATCTTCTTTTTTCAAGTGCCAAATAGCAGGTGAAAGAATCATGTTTTTTAAAACAACTCTCGGAAAAAATTTGAACTTGTTAGCGATCGCACCCCACTGAAAACCAAATGAAGTATTCACATTTTGTAATTGAAGCGAACACAAAAAATGATATACAGGTAAACTGTTTGCTGAAAAATTATGTGCCGAACTCAAAACGGGAAATACTCTTTTGTTCAATTTCTTTGAGCGCAATATGATTTGATTGCCTTTTACGGAAATCATTAAATCACTCACTGCAATTTGAAATTCAGTCGGCAGAACCGATTGAGCTAAATACGGAATTTCATAATCGGATAAAACAGGGCGTTGTAAAATATTACCCAATCTCGATTCGGGAATATGAACAATTTCCGCTCGGATAGTTTCTTCATAAACACTTTGCTCATGCACAGCAATATCCTTACACAATTTTTCTATGGTGCTATCTGCATGGCAAAATCTACCCAGCAACTGATTAGCACTGCTGCCACCTGCTGAATGCAGGTAAACATGCTCCTTGTCGTCTAAATACACTATGCTTGCCATAGCCGAAAATGATGCAGGTAATTTTGTGGATGGCTCATCAAACTGATTTAGTGTTTTTTCATCAAATTCAATCATGTATTCATTATTTTTTATTGCAGATTGAATCAAATCCATCAGCAAGTCGTCTGCATGGTTCCATTCAAGCGTTTGAGTTGTTGCCCTGCCTGCAATTGGAATATCATCAACAAAAGGCGCAACGCTTCCGGCACTTTGTTCAACGGGAAAGCCGATGCCGGTTTCAGGGTCTAACACTTCTAAAAGCGGCATTTCCTGTTCTTCGTATCTTTCGTAATATGCTTCACAAAAACTATCTAATATGGTTTTGCTTCGTTTTGAATTAAATGCTTTCAACAGACTAATGGTCTTTAAAATATTTTTTGAATAATGCGGAGGAATATTTCCTGATTTTATTGGCTTGTGCAAAACCATTTGAAACAACTTGGATGCTTCAAAAGGTATTTCTGCATCTTTTAACAATGCTTCAATTTTTTGATATTCCAAAACGGAAAATCCGACACTGCTCTTATTAATGCGTTGAATCTGCGCAAGTATTTCAATCAGTATAGCGGTGTATTGGGATGCGGAAGGAATATTTTGAAGTTGTTTTAACAAACGCTCTGCTGCATCTTCGCCTGTTACGGTAAGTTCCAGTTCGCTAATCAGAATCTGACCGTCAATGAGTTGATGTATATAATTTTCAATATGCTCTTTGTCGGCATTATTGCCTGTAAGTTCATTCAACAGTTCGTTTATCGTAATTCCATTTTCTGAATATTGTAAAATGAGCTTAACAAACTCATTAAATGCAATACCCGAAATATGATATTTCCTAAACTTGTTTTGATAATGATATTCCAAAAAACGATATTGATTGCCTAACCGATATATGGAACTGTTACCGTAATATTTAAGATGTTTTCTAATTTCTTTGTCTTGGGATGCTTTTTCAATAATTGCTCCAACCACCTGCATATCAAGCCGTAGATGCTTTTTGTATTGTCCTATATCTTCTAATAAAACACCTTCTGTTGATGCAGACGAGAGAGAAACACTGCTTACGCCAGAAAATAAACCAAAGGGTGTAGGACGAAAAGACATCCTTAAAAAATAACGAACTAATGAATTCATCAGCTTTGCGCTGCTTTTCTCATCATTGGAATCAATATTTAGCCACTGTTGAAGTTGCTGAAACAAATCGGGTGATGCTATATATAATGCTTCTTGAAAGGCGGCATCTTGAAATGTATGTTTTAATTGTTCTGAATGAATATTTTCTAAAAAGCAATTGTAGGCATTGGTCGGAGTTCGGATAATAATAGTATCGTGAGTGTAAATTTTTTCCAAAACAAATTTCATTTATTAGCTTAACAAAAGGCATCTGTCCCATTTGGGTTCTTCATCGCTGATGGCTGCAAGCAAGGCAAGCCCTATGCCTGCTGAACCGTTTAATAAACTAATATCTTCGACCCAAATCCTATTTTCGTTTTCGTCTGAATCGATAGACAGATATCCTGCTATACCGTTTTCATGAAAATCTAATTTCAAAAGATGTTCAAACCATGAAATAGCTGTTTCTTTAAATATTGAGATTCCTGAATAATGATATATTCTATTGAATATATGAGCTACACCACTCGCTCCATGACACAACATTCCTTGATTGTTTAATTGTTGCTCATTTATCTTAACAGCACATTTTGTTGCAAGTTTTACACCTTCTTGAAAAAGAATGCTGTCATTAATAAACAATCCAACTTGTATTAGTGCAATAGAAACGCCTAAATCACCGTAGCACCAAGAAAGCTTTGAATACTCTTTTTTTCCTGATACAGTAACATATCCTGGATAAACATGATAGTCTTCTTGTTGAATACTGTGTAAAAAAATTATAATACCATTTATCATTTCTAAGACATTAACTTGTTCAATATTTAGTCTGTATAAATGTCCCAAAAAAACCAAAATGCTCGGAATTCCATGAGCTAGTCCTAAATTATAATCTATGAATTCTTTTTTTGAAGATGAATTATATATTGAATTTTCATTCCAATAAATGCCCCCAGTTGATTTTTTTATTGATAAAGTTTTCAGAGTGTTTAAACAAAGCAGCAAATTATTAACACCAACATCATTTTTTTTATTCAACAAGTATGTCTGGCAATATCCTATTGCGCCCAATAATAAATCGTAATTTTTTTTCCGAAGTTGTTCGTTAAGTGCGTCTTTAACTATATTATTTAGAATTTCTCGGTCTATGAAGTTAAGTGATTCGTTTCTTTCTTCGGAAAGAAAATTCATCAGCCAAAATATACCCGTATGTCCATGAGAAAATGTTGGATTAAAATTGCTTTTTTGTAAAGAATTTCTAATAATGCATATGTCATTGTAAAGACTTTCTTCAAAATAACCATCCTTGGTTATTTTATACATATAATGATTTAACAAACACCTGCCACCAATTCCAGTAAAAAGAAAAGGATTATCAGGTTTTTTTTTGTTAGTTTCAATCGTTACTTGAAGCACTTTATCAAAAGCATTTTTATTTGCTAGTATTTTTACCCATTTATTACCATCCATTTTCCAATAATTGCGTTGCTACTTTTAAGTAAATATCTTGATTTGACTTGATATCAGATACTTCTTCTTTCAAAGCATAATCTAGTTTCAAACCATTGCCATAAATCTCAGGCAAGACAGAAGAAATAAATTTAGACCTAGTAAAAGATACTGAGATTTTACCCGGTAAGTTAATAAACACAGCATCGTGTAAAGCTCCTGCCGTGGTTGAACCAATAATTTTAATGTTGTTATATATTGTCAATTTTGCAGCAATTAGCTCCGAATAGCTTTGTGTATATTCATTTACTATCAAAATCATGTTGGTTTTTTGATAGTTTTTTTTCAACGGTTTTAAATAATATTTTGTAGGGGTTGAATAACAGGGAAAATATGAATATCCATAAAGTATTTTTTTAAAAGAAATTTTTTTCATCAAGCACTTATTAAACTCAATATCATAATTAACTCCATATCTTAAGTCAAGAATCAGTTTGTCTGTTTTATTATTTGTCAATATTGATTTGAATTCAGAATTATTGATTTGAGATAGATTTAGGTATATAATGTTTTTTGAAGAAGTTTTTATAATGGTATCTTTAGTAAAAGTATTCACATAAATCAGTTGTTTAAGATGATATTTCTTTATGCGTATTTCTATTTCTTTATTTTGTCTTATCATTCTTAAAGTTGAAATACTGTCATTGCTTTTTAAAATATGATGAGCAATATTTCTTTGAATGACAGAACGATTTGCCCCAGATACTAAAGACTGAATATTTTTTTCTTTTTCTTCAATTGGAATGTTATCTATAGCTATAATTACATCGCCTAATTTAATATCAATCGAATCTTCTACCACATTCCCATATAGATATACAACTACTAAACTGTCATTAATATACCTTCCAAAGAATGGACAATAATAATTTCCATAAATGGAATCTGATATAGGTGAAATAAATGCCCTATGCGAATCACTAATTTGAGCAGTGAATTCCATCATTGTTGTGTGAAAAGAAATAGCATCGGTTGAACTTATAACTTTAGGAATGTATGTCATAAGTAAGGAATCCCCATTTTCCGCAAATAAATTTTTATATGGGTGAAAGTTATTTACTGCATTCCAAAAATTAAATAATCCCAATAATCTAAATTCCAAAGGAGGGAATAGTCCTAATTCAGAATAATCAGGTTCATTTATATGAATATAATTATTCTTCCAAATAAAATTTTCAGTTGAGTTGTTAATATGGCTAATATTATTTGAAACAGAATCACAATACTTATGGAAATCTAATTTGTCTGTATTGAAAAAATCCTTAATGGCACTTATTAATATCTCATCGTAAAAATTCTTCTGTATAGATTTACAGGAATATTTTTTTTCACCTACACATTTTGCAACAGATATTAATTGCAAAAATTCTTTTTCACTTCCAATACAAATATTGGCAATATGAATAAAAATTATAATTGAAAAAACAAATACTTTTAACGGCATCCACATTTAGATTGTGTCCATGTATATGTTGCTTCAGAATGATTTAAACATGTATGTTTTCTGTCTTCTGTGCATTGACAACATTGCCTGTTTGGATTGGTTCCGCCTGATATCATAATATATGTGGCATGTGTCCCAGTTACTACTCTTCCAATAACAACTTTCTCCAACCTTGGTCTCTGCACAAATTTCAACAATATTTTTCCCGCACTTACGCCCAAAGTAGCGGTTAAAGCACCAAGAAAGGCTATTGTTCTTCCAGCCGTATTGACGAGGTTTGCAGAAGGAGTATCAAGTTGTTGAATTTGTGCATAGCCGTTTAATGCCGATTCAAAAGAAGCAAGTGTCCAGAAAGGAAGATTGGCATGGTTAATAGCAGCGTTGCTGTTAATGAAATTTTCCCAGTTGCCCGGTGAAGAAACTATCTCTGTCCAATAAGCATTAGATGCTTTGGCATAAGTAACCGCCATAAATAATGGTGCTTGTTCTGATGCAGAAAGCCCGCTTTTGGAAATTTCTTCTTCTGCATCTTCCAAAACACTGTTAATGCCTTCAACAGAATTAGACTTAATAGCATTCATAATGGTTGTTATAAGTATAATCTGTGTCTCGCTGAAAAAACTTTCATTAAAAAGTTGATTGTTTTGGTAACTGTTTGCAGAGGTTGGAATTAGTGAAGAAATTAAGCTACTGAGTATGTTAAAACCATCGCCATTTTCTTCATCGCCAAAAACTGTTTCTAAATATTCTGCTACTGAATCATTAATTTCTTCTAATGTTACCTCACTCGGTGGTGGGGTTAACAGATTGTCTTTAATGTAATCCAATCCGTCTTTGAATTGTTGCCCTAACTTTGGATAGGGATTGTAGGTTCTGTTTTTCATAACAAAAAGTTTTAGAGGTTATTAATAAAAAGATACCATTAGTGAATATAGTAATTCATTTTTTGATTTTACCAAACTTTGTTTGATTTTTTTTCGTGTGGCTGCAAATTTTAAGGAAAATTTTAGCTCTTCCCGCTTGTGTGTCGCCTGTGGGAAGCCAAAGCGGGATGTGCTAAAATGTGGGTAGGGCGGGAGGCAGTTTGTCAGTCAGTTTACACTAACCTTGAAATGATGAACCTCGCTAATAGGGTTGCCGCCAACGGTTTCGGGCTTGGCGAAGGTGGCGATTTTCACCACAAATGTTGATGCGGAGAACCAAACTTTGATTAACCACAAATGTGTCTGCGGAGCACTGAACCGCCACTTTTGCCAAACCCGTGTGTGCGCCCTGAATGATGAATATAGTTCTTTATTTCATAATAAAGAAACCCAG
>CAZFFP010000082.1:0-15800 GCA_964518215.1 uncultured Chitinophagaceae bacterium | reverse complement strand
GTTTAACTGTGACAAGGTGAACGTAACACGAGAGCGTAAGGTATTGTTGTTGATGGATGCTGTATAGGCGCTGACGGCATCGCCACATTTGAGCACAATATTGGTCTTGGTGATGCGGGTAATATTGATGTCGAGTATAGCCCCTCCTTT
Organism: uncultured Chitinophagaceae bacterium; assembly: GCA_964518215.1. Lineage (GTDB taxonomy): Bacteria > Bacteroidota > Bacteroidia > Chitinophagales > CAIOSU01 > CAYSGX01. The sequence goes on along the minus strand of CAZFFP010000082.1, from coordinate 15,650 downwards.
TTTGCCATCGGCAATTTGGATGAGTTGGTCAATTAATGTGGGTTTTTTATCGGCAGTAATTTTAACTCCTGCAAAAGTAGCAATGGCTTCATAAAGACTCTGTTTACGATACAGAAAAGCAAATAGAACGTTTATATGAAAAAATTGAATTTTTATATGAACATCCTAAAATCGGAGCATCTGTCTAGGAATACAAACATGAAAAGATCAGACAACTTCCTATTGGGTAAATACAAATTCATTTACAAAATTGTAAAAAGCAACAGGATTGATATTCTTACTGTTCATCACACTTCAAGAATGCTGAATTTGGATATTTGAATTGAAAATCATCCGCTCATATTTTCTAACTTCGGCATCATGAAACTTTACACCATTGACACCGGATTTTTTAAGTTAGATGGAGGAGCCATGTTTGGCGTAGTTCCAAAATCTATATGGCACCAACTCAACCCTGCCGATGAAAACAATATGTGCTCGTGGGCAATGCGCTGCCTGCTCATAGAAACCGGCAAACAACTCATTCTAATTGACTGCGGTTTGGGCAACAAACAAGATGCAAAATTTTTCAGTTACTATTATTTGCATGGCGATGATTCGCTCGAAAAATCTTTAAAAAAACATGGCTTTCATCCCGATGATATTACCGATGTCATACTCACGCATTTGCATTTCGACCATTGTGGCGGAGCGGTGAATCGCCTGTCGGATGGCTCTTTGAAACCCGCGTTTAAAAATGCAGTTTACTGGAGTCATCAAAGCCATTGGGATTGGGCAATAAAACCAAATGCTCGTGAAAAAGCTTCTTTTTTGAAAGAAAATTTTGTTCCGATAGCATCCAACGGACAACTTCGGTTTTTAGAACCGGATACCGAAATTTTTCCCGGGTTTCGATACACAATTTCCAACGGACATACCGAAGCCATGATTATTCCTATTATTCCATACAAAGACAAAACCATTGCTTACATGGCAGACCTCATCCCTTCAGCTGCCCATGTCCCTATTCCTTATGTGATGGGCTATGATGTGCACCCTTTAGATACTATGACCGAAAAAGATATTTTTTTAAAAGAAGCGCTTGAAAAAAATTATTTCCTCTACTACGAACACGACCCGAAAGTGGAATGCACCACACTACAGCAAACTGAAAAGGGAATCAGGGTAGCTGACAAATTTTTATTGACTGAGCTTTGAAAATTTCTGATATTATTGTGTTGAAAATCAGTTAATTTGCACTTCATTACTAAAACCAACCAAAACAAACATCAATCCCATGCAAAGAAAACTCATTGCTTTAGTCCTCATTATGGGCGCTTTTTTTAGTCTTAAAGCTCAGCAACCCATTACGCTTATTACTACTGATATGCCCGCTGTCGGGAACACTTTTCATAACTCCATAGACACTGTTCCGGGAAATTTAACACAAGGTACAAGTGGCGCCAACCAGTTTTGGGATTTCAGTTCACTTTCGCCCGATTTACGCGATACCGTAAGGTGTGTTACTGTTTCTTCTACAGGATATGGCAGCGATTTTCCCAATGCGAATCTCGCTTTTACTTCCAATGATACCAATTATATTTTTGCCAGAAATGCTTCTGCTGCATACAAGGCAGAAGGAGCAGTGCTTTACTCGGTAGATTTGGGAAAAAATGTAGTTGTAAAATTTTCTCCCGCTTTTGATGTGTTACAGTTTCCTGCCACTTATCAAACTAATTTTAAAGGCAGCTATTCCTTTACCATTGAAGAAGATGGATCGGCTTTTGGTGTTTACAGAATTAGAATTCAGTTTACTTCTAGTTATAATGTTCTCTTAGATTCGTGGGGAATAGTTCACACTCCTGTTGGATATTATGAGGCTTTAAGAGAAAGGAGAATTGATACCACGAGAACCATAGTTTCGGTTCGCACCTCTCAGTTTCTCCCTGCATACACCACAGTAAGTGATACCAGAGACACCACTACTGATTATAATTTTTATTCAAAAGAGAGTAAACTTGCGCTGGTGGACTTTGCCTTCGATTCTTTAGGTAACGCACGCAGAATTACATATTCTAATCGCTCTCCCAAACCTATTGCCCGCTTTACTTCCAACAGTTCGGGAGGAAATACTGATTTTACAAATACCACTTACAATCAAAGCGGCACTACATATTCCTGGAATTTTGGTGATGGTTCACCTAACAGTACTCAGACAAATCCATCTCACACATACACAGCCAACGGAACCTACACGGTTTGTCTTACAGCAACCAATTTGGTAGGCACTTCTACTTATTGCCAGCAAATTACCATTTCGGGTGTTTGCCCAACCATTGCTGCTAACCTTTCGGCAACCGATGCTACCTGTGGTCAGCCTGACGGAGAAGTAACCGCCAATCCATCAGGAGGCGATGCGCCATACACCTATTTGTGGAGCAATACCCAGACCACTCAAACTATTACCGGGCTTGTTTCGGGGCAATATACTGTTACCATCAATGACGCTAATCAATGTTCGGTAGTGGCTGCTGCCAATGTGAGCAATGCCGGTGCGCCTGCTATTTCCATTATTAGAAACGAGAGTGTTTCTTGTTTCGGTGGAAGCGATGGCGCTATTGAAATTGATGTGACGGGAGGCACTTTGCCTTACGATTATTCATGGAGCAATAGCGAAACTACCCAAGATATTTCCGGTTTAATTGCCGGCAACTATACTGTTATTGTTGAAGATTCCTTCAACTGTCAGGCTATTCTTTCGATTAATGTAGCACAGCCTGTTGAGTTAACAGCAACTTTAAATGTTACAAACATTACTTGTAATAGTGGTGATGATGGAGCCATTACTAGTGTGGTTTCTGGTGGTGCTGCTCCATACGATTACTCATGGAGTAATGGTGATACTTCTCAGGACATTACCGGATTGTCAGGAGGGCAATATTGTGTTTCAGTAACCGATGCCAATGCCTGCGAATATGTGGCTTGCGCTACAGTAACCGAACCTGACGAACTGGAAGTAACACTGAATGTTACCGATGCTTCTGCTTCTACTGCTGCCGATGGTTCGGTTTTTTCAAACATCAGTGGTGGAACACTGCCCTATACTTTTGATTGGAGCGATGGCGCTGACACCGAAGACAATACCGGAGTAACTCCTGATGACTATACCATTACCGTTACCGATGCCAATGGCTGCCAAGCTACCGCAACAGCAACGGTAAGTTTCTCGGTTGGAACAGGCGATTTGAGTTTTGCTCAGGCAGACTGGAAAGTGTATCCCAATCCTACTGATGGCAGGTTTTATATTGAAGTTTCTGAAGCGTTGAAAGGAAATGAAATTTCAGTTTACAATATGCTTGGCGCAGTTGTGTATCAGGGAACCGCATCGTTCCAAAACACCATTGATTTATCCGGCATGTCAAAAGGCATTTATCAGGTAAAAATCAGCTCGGAAAGTGGCGCTCTTGTTAAAAGAGTGGTGTTGCAGTAAGATAATCTTATAGACTTTTCACAAATATTTTTAAGCAACCTGTCGCGAATTTATGCAGACAGGTTGCTTTTTTTTATTCTGCTCACTTATCTCTATAGTTATTTTCTTGGGAAATCACAGCCATTTTCTATTGTCAGCAAGCGTTTGTATCGCACCCAATTAAGCCCTATCTTCGCAGTCCTTTTTTAATTAATCATCAAAACGCGGGGCAATGCGACAGTTTGCCCGAATACCACGGAGGATTTACAACGTGAACGAAAACGAATTAGAAAACAACCAGATTCAGGAATCGCAAGAAAACACTGAATCAATTACTCCCCAACAGGCTGAAAACACAGCCGAATCTCAGGAACAGAAAGCCCCGGCTGAAACTATTGTTGAAACAACAACAGAAGCCGCTCCCGAAACTTCGGTCGAAAGCAATGGCATTACTGAAGACACCGGACCGCATGATGAATTCGACTGGACTATAGGTAAGCGCAGCCAGGCTTTCTACACGCCCGAAGAGAAAAAACAATTTGAGCAGATGTATGAAACTACACTGCGCACCATCGAAGACGACCAGATTGTTGTCGGAACTGTAGTAGGTATTACTTCAACCGATGTTATTCTCAATATAGGTTTCAAATCTGATGGTTTAGTTTCTCTCTCTGAATTCAGAGATTTGGAAGGCATCAAAATTGGCGATGAAGTAGATGTGTATGTAGAAAGAAAAGAAGACGGCAAAGGCGCACTTATTCTTTCGCGTAAAAAAGCCAGACTCACCAAAGCTTGGGACCAGATTGTTGGCGCTTACAAAGACGAAATTATTGTTACCGGAAACATCACTAGCAAAACCAAAGGCGGCTTAATAGTAGAAGTGTTCGGACTCGAAACCTTCCTGCCCGGTTCCCAGATTGATGTGAAACCTATTACCGATTACGATTCGTATGTAGGTAAGAAAATGGAATTCAAAGTGGTGAAAATTAACGAAGCCATTAAGAATGCCGTGGTGTCGCACAAAGCCTTGATTGAAAGTGATATCGAAGCTCAAAGAGCCGAGATTATCGGAAGAATGGAGAAAGGACAAGTATTAGAAGGCACTATTAAAAATATCACCGACTTCGGTGCATTTATTGATTTGGGGGGTGTAGACGGATTGCTCTACATTACGGACATTTCTTGGGGCCGCATCAACCATCCTAATGAAGTTTTGGCACTCAACCAAAAAATCAATGTGGTGGTACTCGATTTTGATGATGAGAAAAAACGTATTTCTCTCGGCTTGAAACAATTGCAAGCACACCCATGGGATACATTAAATGAATTGACTCAGATTGGCTCTAAAGTAACCGGAAAAATTGTGAATATTGAAGATTACGGTGCATTCCTCGAAATCACTCCCGGTGTAGAAGGTTTGATTCACGTTTCTGAAGTTACTTGGTCCAATACTCCTGTTAACTCTAAAGAATTCTTCACCTTAGGTCAAACTATGGAAGCTCAGGTAATGACTGTTGACCGCGATGACCGTAAAATGTCATTGTCGTTAAAACGTTTGTTACCCGACCCATGGGAAAATATCACCGAAAAATATCCGGTGAATTCGCGCCAAACTGGCAAAGTGCAAAATATTACCCCTTATGGTGTATTTGTAGAGTTGGAAGATGGTATAGGCGGCATGGTTCATATTTCAGATTTGTCTTGGACTAAACGTTTCAACCATCCTTCAGAATTTACCAAAGTAGGTGAAAATTTAGATGTTGTAGTTTTAGACATCAATTTGAACGACCGTAAACTAACTCTTGGACACAAGCAGATTGAAGAAGACCCGTGGGATACTTTTGAAACTATATTCCAGGAAGGTTCGCTGCACGAAGGCACTATTAATAAAAGAGAAGATAATGGCGCTATTGTATTGCTTCCTTATGGTTTAGAAGGTTTTGCACCTACCAAGCACCTCACTAAAGAAGACGGCAAACTTGCCAATGCGGACGAAACATTGACTTTCAAAGTCATTGAATTTGACCGTAAAGACAAGAAGCTGATTGTGTCGCACCGCAGTGTGGTGGAAGACCTGAAGCGTGAGCAGGATGGTGAAGAAAGAAAAGAAAAGGTTGCCGCTAAAAAGGCTACCAAAACTGCCGTGAAAAGCGTTAACAAGCAAGTGGAAAAAACCACTCTTGGCGACCTTAGCGTGTTGAGCAGCTTGAAAGATAAGATGGAAGCTTCTGAAAAAGGTGGTGGCAAAAAAGCTTCTGCTAAAAAAACGGAAGATGCTCCCGCAACCGAAGAAACTCCCTCTGTTGATGAATCTTCAGTTTCTGAAGAAGCCGGAGAAGAAAAAGCGGAATAAATTTTCTGAGGTTTTTTTATCCAATAAAAAATCCCGCACCGATTATTCGATGCGGGATTTTTATTTGAACTTTATACATACCACCTTTACTCATATCTCAATGCCTCAATGGGGTCTAATTTAGAAGCTTTAATGGCGGGGTAGAGTCCTGCAAGCAAACCTATAATAAAACAGAAAAGAATACCCAACCCTATCCAAAGCCAAGGCACCAAAAAACTGCCGCCCAACAACAACGAAACGATATTGCCCACCAATATTCCGAATATAATTCCCAACACGCCTCCTATCTGACAAATCACAACTGCTTCTGTTAAAAACTGTTTCATTATGGTATCGTTAGTGGCGCCTAAAGCCTTACTCACACCTATTTCGCGGGTTCGTTCAGACACAGAAACCAACATAATATTCATCAGCCCTACTCCGGCTCCAATCAATGTAATAAAACCAATAAGTGTAGCGGCAAAAGTGATGTAACTCAATTGGTCAATAACAGTAGTGGCTAATTTATCGCTTCTGCTCAATTCAAAATCGTCTTCATCTCTCGGTCGTAGTTTTCGAATGGCTCTGAAAGTTCCTGTGGCTTCCTCTACTGCTGCGTCTAATTTTTCGGGGTGGTCCACGGCAATGGTTATGACATAACGGTTCGCTTTTTCAGCAAAAACTTTACGGGCATTTTGAAGCGGAACCAATGCAATATTATCGCTACTCACTACCGAGGCTCCTTTTGGTTCAAGGGCACCTACAATTCTATATTTAATACTTCCTATCGAAACCATTTTATTCAATACAGTATCTCGAGAACCGAACAGTTGCCTTATGATTCCATCACCCAGTATTACTACATTAGCTCCGGTTTCAAGCTCGGTAAAAGAAAAATTTCTGCCCTCCTGAAATTTGAATTCTGATACAGGAATATAATTTTCATCCACACCAAAAACACTAATATTCGGATTGGTTTTTTGATATTGATATTTCACCGTAGATGTCATGGAAGGACGAGTGGAAAGCGATACTAAAGAAGGATAAACTAATCGGTCTTTAAAAGCAGAAGCATCAGCAAAATCCAAATCGCGATAACTTTTAGCAGCCGAACTTCTGCCTCTGCCTTTCAGCGTTAATCCTTTGGTGCGAATGGTGAAACTGTTCACGCCTAAATCTGAAAAGTTTGTAACGATAGATGATTTCATGCTTTCAATAGCAGTTATAATACCTACCAATGCCATGATGCCAATAGCAATAATCATAAATGTGAGAACCGTGCGCAATAGATTTGCACGTATGGCACGCAGGGCGAGCAATATATTCAATGACCAATTCACCTGCCGAAGATAACTACTAAGACACTTGAATCATAAGATGTCAAGTGGTGTAATTTTTATTTATTGAAGAGTTATTCTTTTGTAATAAAAATAGGCACAACTTAAAGTCGTGCCTATTTTTCTGTTCTTGTAAAAAGTATTTTACCCGCCAAAATCGTCAAACGCCACATTCTCATCGGGAACGCCCCAGTCGCTGCACATTTTTATAACGGCAGCATTCATCATGGGCGGTCCGCAAAAATAAAATTCAATGTCTTCGGGTGCGGGATGCGATTTGAGATAATTATCAATCAAAGCCTGATGCACAAAACCGGTAAAGCCATCGCCTTCATTATCATCAATGCTCTTCTTAGGATTCCAGTTATCTTCGGGCACCGGCTCCGACAATACTACATGGAACTTGAAGTTGGGAAATTCTTTTTCGATGGCTCTGAAATCATCAATATAAAACAACTCGCGCTTAGAGCGTCCGCCATACCAAAAAGAAACCTTGCGGTCCTTTTCTTTCAGCGTATGAAACAGGTGAAACAAATGCGAACGCAAAGGAGCCATGCCCGCGCCACCGCCAACATAAATCATTTCAGCTTTGGTAGGCTTAATGAAAAATTCTCCGTAAGGACCTGAAATAGTTACTTTATCGCCAGGTTTACAACTGAACACAAACGAAGAACAAATGCCCGGATTTACATCCATCCATTTATTGGCGGCTCTGTCCCACGGTGGAGTGGCAATACGAATGTTGAGCATGATGATATTACCTTCGGCAGGGTGGTTAGCCATAGAGTAGGCGCGGAAAATAGGCTCGGGATTTTTCATTTTCAAATCCCACAATTTAAACTTATCCCATTCCACCTGATACTCATCGGGCTTTTTGCCCATGCGCGGATGCGAAGTAATGTCTATGTCTTTAAAGTCCACTTCCATAACCGGCACATCAATCTGAATATATCCTCCGGCTTCAAAATCGAGGTGTTCGCCTTCGGGAAGTTTCACTACAAATTCTTTAATGAAAGATGCTACGTTGTAGTTCGATACCACTTCGCACTCCCATTTTTTAATGCCGAAAATTTCATCGGGCACTTTCACCACCATATCGTTTTTCACTTTCACCTGACAAGCCAAGCGCCAATGGTCGGCTGCCTGTTTGCGGGTAAGGTGGTTCATTTCGGTAGGTAATACATCGCCACCTCCTTCCATTACCTGGCATTTACACATGGCACAAGTGCCGCCACCACCACAGGCTGAAGGCAAAAACAATTTTTGTTCAGAGAGCGCAGTAAGTAGCGTTACTCCGGGCGACACCACCATAGGTTTGTCTTCTTCGCCATTCACGATAATTTTCACATCGCCTGCCGCTACCAACTTTTGTTTGGCATACAGCAGCGCAAATGTCAACGACATGATAATGATTAAACTTGCTATAAGTGCGAACAAGACGGTTGTTGCCATGATAAGTTCTGTTTGCTGATGATATTATAATTTGATTCCCATAAAACCCATAAAGGCAATTCCCATCAATCCGGTGATGATGAATGCTATGCCTAATCCCTGCAAAGCAGGAGGTATTTTGGAATATTTAATTTTTTCGCGAATAGCTGCAATGGCTACGATTGCCAAAAAGAATCCGAAGCCCGAACCCAATCCGAAAACTGTTGCATGAGGCAAATCATATTCTCTCGAAACCATGAAAAGTGAACCTCCCAAAATGGCGCAGTTTACCGTGATGAGCGGAAGAAAAATACCTAAGGAAATATACAGCGCGGGGAAAAACTTCTCTACCACCATTTCTACCAACTGCACCATGGATGCGATTACGGCAATGAACACGATGAAAGTGAGGAACGTGAGGTCAACGCCAAACAAGCCGGTATCGCGCAGCAGGTACTCGTGAATAAACCAGTTGATAGGCGCAGTGATACCCAAAACGAAAATCACCGCCAAGCCCAAGCCCAACGCTGTTTTCACGGTTTTGGAAACCGCCAAATAAGAACACATGCCGAGAAAGTAAGCCAATATCATATTTTCTATGAAGGAGGCTTTGAGAAAGAGGTTTACGTATTCTATCATTTTATTTATTTTTTTCGATTTGCGATAGTGCGATATTCGACACGCTTCGCTTTCGATGTTTTATTTAAAAAGCTGTGAGCCTAAAGTCTTCAGCTATAAGTTTCAATCAATGTTTTTTGTCATGTTGAGCATAGCGAAACATCTAAGTATGATTGAAGGATGCGTTCATCTCATTACTTAGATTCTTCACTTCGTTCAGAATGACAGAGAACTGTGGTTATTTTCAATCTTCATCAGCCTCATCCCCAACCCTTCTCCCAAGGAGAAGGGAGTAACTTACCCTAAATTTCAAACATAATCCCTGCTCTAATAAATCGGGATTTTGTCGAAAATCGCAAAGTGCAACGGTCGAATATCGCACATCGCGCATCGCACACTACGACACATTCACCAACTTCGGATTCTTCGCGCGCTGCCACCAGATGACCAAACCAATAATAAACATGGCTGCAGCGGGAGTCAACATCATGCCGTTATTGATATAATATTCTGACATGAGTGGAATGGGAAATCCCATCAATTCTCCTTTGCCAAACAACTCTCTGAAAAATGCCACCAATACCAAAATTGCTCCGTAGCCTAATCCGTTTCCTAATCCGTCAATAAAAGCAGGTCCGGGTTTGTTGCCCATAGCAAAGGCTTCCAAACGTCCCATCACAATACAGTTGGTAATAATCAAACCGATATACACCGAAAGTTCTTTCCAGATATTGAATGAAAAGGCTTTCAGAAACTGGTCTACCAAAATTACTAATGAGGCGATAACGGTCAATTGCACAATCATTCTAATTCTACTTGGAATGGTATTGCGCATCAATGAAATAAGTAAACTTGCGAACGCGATTACCACTACTACTGAAATAGACATCACAATCGCCTTATCTAATTTCACTGTAACTGCCAATGCAGAGCACACACCCAATACCTGAATAGTAATAGGGTTGTTGTCTGTCAATGGGTCGGTGAGCAGTTTGCGATTCTTTTTCGACAGGAGTCCTTCCTGAGGCGCTGCCGGAGTTGCTGTTTCTGTGCTCATGATTATTTATTTTTCAGTTTATCGAAAAAAGGCAAATAGTTATTAATGTCTGAATAAAGCATTTCATCTACTCCATCGCTGGTAATGGTTCCACCGGAAATACCGTCCACCTGATGATTAGGTTGGGTAATTGCTCCTTTAATAACTCTAACAGATTTGAAATTACCTTGTTCGTCAAATAATTTTTTTCCGAGAAATTGCTTCTGAAAATCTCTGCCGGCAATTTCAGCACCCAATCCCGGAGTTTCTGATTTGTGGTCGAAAGAAGCTCCGAAAACTGTATTGAAATCATCGCTAATGGCAATCACTCCCCATATTTCGTCCCAAAGACCTGCACCCCTCATAGGAACAATATAGGCAAACTCGCCTTTATCAGATTTGTATTTATACAAGGGAAGATAGCGTTTTTCGAGCGGTTTTCTTCCTTCCGATTTAGTATCAATTTTTGAAGCAATCAAAGGGTTGCCTTCTGCATCGGTTTCGATGATTTCTCCTTTGGAATTAACTACCATTTCGATAATCGAATTATCATAAACAGTATTCACATCTTCTGCATCGCCCAAACCGACAGATTTGAGAATTTCGCGTTTGTTGGCGAGCTCTACGTTTTTATCTTGCATGTCTTTCAAACCTGTAGCAGCAAGCGCCAACACCACCGCCACAACCGTTGTCATGACAGCAGCATAAATAATGGTGTATGAGTTGGAATTAGTTTGCACGGCTTAACCTCCTGTTGATATTGGCTTGTAATACATAATGGTCAATCAATGGTGCGAACACATTGAGTAAGAGTATGGCTAACATCCAGCCTTCGGGATAGGCAGGATTGAGCACGCGAATAATTAAACCTACAAAACCTATAAGGAAACCATAAATCCATTTACCGGCATTGGTAGTGGATGCGGTTACCGGGTCGGTAGCCATGAATGCCATAGCAAACAAGAAACTACCAATAAAGAAATGATAATAATAAGGCACTTCCATAAATGGATTCACTGCCATCGCATTGAAAATAATACCGGCAGCCAAACAACCCAAAATCATGGAAAGCATAATACGCCAACTTCCGATTCCGATAGCCACCAGCATGATAGCTCCTATGATGATAGCGGGTTTATTCATTTCGCCAATCGAACCGGGAATGAAACCCCAGAAAATATCGCTGAAAGAATATTGTTCGGTTACTGCCTGCCAACCACCTTTAGCAGCCAGCGCTAACGGAGTGGCTCCTGAAAAGCCGTCCACCAAAGCAAGGTTTTCGTTGGCATGTAAAAAGCCTCCGAATATTTTATGCAGAAAATTATAATCATAAGAAACCCAACACGTATCGCCCGATATATAGGTGGGATAAGCAAAGAAGATGAATACCCTCGCGGTGAGTGCCACATTCAGAATATTCATGCCCGTTCCTCCGAAGGCTTCTTTAGCAATGATAACGGCAAAAGCAGTTGCCAAAGCTACCATCCACAATGGAACATCGGGAGGCATAATTAAAGGAATGAGCATTCCGCTCACCAAAAATCCTTCCTCTACGGCATGTCCGCGGGCAGCGGCAAACATAAATTCGATTCCCAAACCAACCACATGCACCACTACGATTAAAGGAAGCAACTGCAACAAACCGTAAAGTGCTTTTTGTAGAAAGCCATCCATCAATTCGGGATACAAACCTAAAGCTGCATAGTGCTGATGCCCGATATTAACGACTCCATGCAGCAGACATAGTTGCATGGCGATAACCACATGCACCATAGTGCGTTTCAAATCCATACCATCTTTGATATGGGTTCCGCCTTTAGTTACGGTATTAGGCTTGAAAGCGAAAGTGAAGAAAGCGTCAACAGTAGTTCTTAAATACTTGTTGTCGTGAAACTTTTCTTCAAGCGTTTGAAATAATTTCAATAATGGTTTCATCTATGACTGCTTATGATCAGTTTTGTTCTTTAACGTAATTCAACCCTTCGCGTAAAATCTGCTGCACCGGCATTTTCGAGGTGCAAACAAATTCGCAAATAGCGAGGTCTTCTTCCACTACTTCGTAAATACCCAAGCCTTCAATTTTATCAAAATCGTTGCTGATAATAGCTTTCAACAAATGCTGCGGATACAAATCCATCGGCAACACATCTTCATACTGACCGGTTACCACAAAGGCGCGTTTTTCGCCATGTGTATTGGTATTTACTTTAAATTCTTCATTAGGATTAATAGTTGACCAAGGAATAGTGGGCGACAAACTTGGGCGGGCATAACTTGGCAGCATCCATCCTAAGAGTTCGTATTCATCACCTTCTTCAATTACACTGAACAACTGGTCGAAAAAACCCAGGTGTCCTTTAATATCAATTTGTTTGCCTGTAAGCACGTTTCCGCTGATATAGCGCACATGGTCGTTCAGCAAATTATCTTTCAAAAAGTTTTCGATATTGGCTCCGAGGTAAGTGGAGTAGTATTGAGGCGTTTTAATTTCGGGTCCGGCAACTGCTACCAATTGTTCGGTATTGAATTTTCCCTGAAGGAATAATCTGCCAATAAACACCACATGCTGCGGATTAATCGTCCAGGCTATTTCGTCTTTTTTCAAGGGGTCAATATGGTGCATTTGAATGCCTACCACTCCGGCAGGATGCGCGCCTTCAAACCAGTGTTTTTCAACTTTTTCTGCTTTCAGAAAAGTATCGCAAGGTTTGGTTTTGGCATTGAGCGACAAGTGCACTTTGCCATCGGTGAGTTTCACCAAAGCATCAATACCTGCCTGAAATTCGCTTTCATAGCCTTTCAAAGTGAAATTGTAATTGGGCGCTAAAGGCGAAGAATCGAAAGCCGAAATAAAAATAGCCTTAGGCGTATGTTCGGCTTCTGCTACAATATTATATGGGCGCTGACGCAAAAAAGTCCAGCAACCCGATTCTTTCAATCTTGATTTTACTTCTTCACGGTCTAATTTATTCGGGTCTGCTTTCGGAAATTCTTTGAATTTGATTTCGGCATCGGGCAAAATCACAATTTCTTGAATGGAGCGTTTGTCGCCTCTTCTGATTTCAACCACTTCGCCACTCACGGGAGCGCAGAAAAACACATCGGGCTGGCTTTTGTCGAAAAACAATTGGTCACCAGCTTTTACTTCCTGCTTTTCAGCCACCACCATTTTAGGAATAGGAGCCAAACCGAAAAAATCTTTGGGTTTTACGGCATAAGTGACGGGCTTAACAGCAGCGCCAATATTCTTCACCGCACGACCTCTGATGTTGATGTTGAAACCTTTTTTCAGTTTAATTACATCTTTCACTTCGCCATTAGCTAAATTTCCGTTTCCGAATAATTCTTCTACACCGGGAATGAGGCGCGTTAAAGATTCGTCTTTAATGTTAGCTTTATCGGCAGATAGTTTCAGCAATTTTTCGGCTACCAGAAACACCACTAAAACCACCATAACCACCGTAATGATAACGGTAGCCATAACGAAATAGAAGAGGTTCTGTGTGCCTGAAGCGGCATCCTGAGCAAAAAGTTGTTGCGAGAGTATAAGTGCCGGAATGAGTAGCAATACTTTAGAAAAATAAGAAGCCGGTTGCTTCATCGTAGAGTTTTTTGTCATCATTTACGGTTAAAAACATCGAAAATGCAGCGGCAAAGGTCTGTAACATTTTCTATAAATCAAAAGCAAACATTCGTTATTTTAACTCCAACGTGTTGATAATCGCTTTAATTGAATATCCGGTCATAAATAAATCAATCAAACCTCAATGTATTTATCCTTAAATCCTTTGTCTCTGACAAGAGCCATAATACTGCTGGCTTTAGCGATGAGTTTTTTTTCACCGCTTTTCATTTCAAAAATTTCGGCTTCGCAGAAGTGCATATTTTTTCCGGGCTTCAGCACCCAGCCTTCGGCATGTATTTCTTTGGCGGTTCCGGGGCGCAGATAACTTACCTTTATTTCGGCAGTAAAAATCTGCTCGCCTTCTGCCACTAAAGTGTAGGCTGCAAATCCGCAAGCCATATCGCAAAGTGCCGAAGTTACCGCGCCATGCAAAAAACCATTTTGTTGTTCGTGAATTTCGCTGAAGGTTAAAATTCCCTTCACTCGTCCGGGTTCTATGGTATGAATGTCGAAACCTAAAAGCCTTTGGTATTTATTCCTCGAAATTTTCAGTTCGACATATTTTTTAAATTCGGGATTGGCAGGTATGATTTTCATTTTGTCAGTTGTGTGTTATTTTTCTTTTAAAATAAGAAGGTTAAACGTAAATGAGCATTAAGACCTTAAAAAAGCGGTCAAAAATATTTAATATTGCACGGCAATAATAAAAAAGCCCTTTTAAAATGAAAGTTAAAACGATTGCAAACATAGTTTTAGCCCTGGTCATTATCGGACTCGGTTATTATCTCTACAAGATTATTCAGGAACCTATAATTTTTGAACGCGAGAAGAAAGTGCGCTACAAAGCTACCGTTGAGCGTTTGAAAGACATCCGCACTGCACAAGTAGCTTATCGCGAGCGCAACGGCAAGTATGCCAAAGAACTCAACGAATTGATTCGGGCTTTAAAAACCGATTCGTTTCCTGAAGTGAAAATTATTGGAAACCCCGATGATACTTCGCAAGTGGTTCAATATGATACTACATACATTCCTTTGCTCGAAAGAGCCTGGAAAGAAGGGTATCCCGCTTTAGATTCATTGGCATTTATTCCTTATTCCGGTGGAGACCGCTTTACCATGGATGCCGGAGAAATTGAAAAGAACAGGATTAAAGTGCAGGTATTTGAAGCTATTGCTCCTGAAAGGTCATATCTCAAGCAACTGATAGAAGATTACGATAAGTATATTAACGACAAAGGTTACCTTTCAGTTGGCTCGATGACAGAAGCAAGTATCTCTGGAAACTGGGAATAACATATCGCCTGCTTTTCGCTGGTTCAGCCCCGACACTTCGCTGAAAAACGCTGCTTATTTAGACTTGTTGATTTATGTTGACGAAGGCATTTGCGCTATTGCCGTGTATGACGATATTCATCACGCGGCAACCGGACTTTCGGTATTTGAAAAAAAAGATTCAGCAGAAAAACCAAGCTCCTTCATTGAATCTGCATTGATACAGGAAACGATGGCAGGTTCCAAATTCAGAAAAGTGAAAGTGGCTTATGCCAGCCCGAAGTTTACACTCATTCCCTCAGACCTGTTCGATTCAAAATCGTTGCATACTTACTTCGATTATGTTACCGAATTGGAAGAAAAAGAATTGCTGCTATACGATTATGTTGCCAATATTGATGCGTTTAATGTTTTTGCCATTCATAAAAAACTATTCAAGCAAATCAATGAAATGTTTCCGGGCAATAAATTTTACGAACTCAATTCGGTAATGATTCAGAATTTGCTGCGCGAAAACAAAGGCACCCGCGATAAAAAACTGTTTGCTTT
>CAZFFP010000081.1:0-17391 GCA_964518215.1 uncultured Chitinophagaceae bacterium | reverse complement strand
ATTCTTTTGCTACAGGCTTAACTACAGTATTTACTCCTAAAACAGTTAACATTACAACAGGATGGAATAATTTGCAGTTTGATGTTCCTTATGATTGGGACGGTACTTCCAACCTCATTGTTGAAATTTGCCATAATAACAATATTTCCATTTTGATTGACTACACCAACAACTCTGCCTCACCCGGAACTAATGTTGGATATACCGCGGCATTGCTCGCTCGCGTGGATAATGCCGATGCTTGCGTTTTAACCTCACCGGTTTCCAGTTTTTCGGTGAGACCCAATACTCGTTTCTTCTTATGCAATCCGGTAACCGTTCCTACTTCTATAGTTTGGTCTCCGGCCAATACTTTAAGTAATCCAAGTATTGCTAATCCGATGGCGTTTCCCACACAGCCCACAACCTATACTGTAGAATACACTTTTGTTAATGGATGTGTGAGGAGAGATTCTGTAACGGTCAGCCCTCAGAGTTTTGACGGAACGGTGTCTCCAAGCGTGGCAATCTGCGAAGGAGGTTCTACTGTATTAACTGCTTCAGGAGGCGATACTTATACCTGGGCACCTGCTACAGGACTTAGTTCTACCAATGGTGCGAGTGTTACAGCAGCACCGCTTCAAACTACCACATATACCGTTACTATTGTTGAAACAGCTACCGGATGCAGAGATATTGACACCGTAACTGTTACCGTAAATCCTAAGCCAACCGTAGATTTGGCTCCCGGCTCTACGGTTTGTTTCATCGGCTCTACCACATTGGATGCCGGTAGTGGATTCACTTCTTATTTGTGGTCACCCGGTAATGAAAACACTCAGGTTATAACGGTTACCCAAGGAGGTATCTATTCGGTAACTGTTACTAATGCTTTTGGTTGTCAGGGCTCAGATACTGTTAACCTCATTGTCAGCCCACCACCCACCATAAGCCTCGGGCCCGACAGAACCGCCTGTGATGGAGATACTATTATTTTCAATGCCGGAAGCGGATTTGCTTCTTATTTATGGAGTAATCAATCACAAGATTCTTTAATTGTAGTTGCTGTAAGTGGAACTTACAGCGTTACGGTTATTGATGTAAATGGTTGCGAAGCGTCTGATTCTGCGGCTGCCCTTGTTTTAGGAACCACTGTTGATTTAGGACCCGACTTAGTGCTTTGTTACGGATTTACAGCCACACTTACTGCCGGCCCCGATTTACCTGATTTGATTTATGAGTGGAGCACACTGGAAACCACCAACGAAATTACTGTTTCAACTACCGATATTTATAGTGTAACTGTTACATTGACCGGACAAACCTGTACAGCTACTGATGATATCAATATAACAGTCAATCCTGAATTGTTTGTCGATTTGGGACCCGATACTATTACCTGTCGAGGCAACATAGTTACTCTTGATGCTACCAACGATTTTGATGCTTACCAATGGTCGCCTAATGGCGAAAATACCCAAACAATAAGCCCTCAGGTTGGAGGCACCTATGCCGTAACTGTTACTGATGCTTTCGGTTGCACGGCTTCCGATGAAGTGGAAGTAACCGACACCAATCCGAATCTTTTAGTGAGTAACGATTTGAATATTTGTGCCGGTGAGTCGGCTGTATTGACTGCTTCTAGTATAACTCCCGGTGTTAGTCTCTTTTGGTCAACTCAGGAAACAACACCATCTATTACGGTTACAACAGCCGGAATTTATGGTGTAACGGCAACCGATGCCAATGGATGCTTCACAGCAGATGAAGTTATTGTAACAGCATCTGCTTTGCCGAATCCTAATCTTGGACCCAATCAAACCATTTGTGCTAACGAACCGGTCATCTTGAATCCGGGCAACTTTACTGAATATGATTGGAGCGATTTAAGCACGGGAACAACGCTTACTGTATCTGATGCCGGTACTTATAGTGTAACTGTAACTGATGCGAATGGCTGCACTGCTTCTGATGAAATTACCATCAATGTATTCCCTGCTATCAACTTTACATTAGACGATGCTGTGATATGCGAAGGTGAAGATGTAACTATTACCGGTCCTGCCGGATTTGTTAGCTATTCCTGGAGCAATGATGAAGAAACACAGATCATAACTGTAACAGATGCAGGTCAATACACGCTTGTTGTAGTTGATGGCAATGGATGTTCAGGCGAAGCTACCGCATCAGTATCTTTCCATACATATACTGTGAGTGCGGTTGCAGACCCCGAAACCATCAACAAAGGTGAAACCACACAGTTAAATGTGAATGTTACAGGTGGCTCCGGTAACTATACTTATTCCTGGACACCAATAGAAAGTTTGGATAATCCTTCAATTGCCAATCCTATTGCTACTCCTTCAGACACTACCGTTTATACCGTTGTGGTAACCGACAATGATTTTGGTTGTGTAGCCGGAAGCGATACGGTTCTGGTCAATGTAATTCTTGAAAGCAAATATGTTATTCCTACCGCCTTTACACCTGACGGAGATGGCAAAAACGATTTGTTCATGATTTATACTGCCGGAAACCTGACCATTGTAGAATTTAAAATTTACAATCGTTGGGGCGAATTGGTGCATAACGGCACCAATGGATGGGATGGCACTTTTAGAGGTGAACCGCAACCTTTAGGCACTTATGTATACTATGCCACTTTGCGATTCCCCGATGGCAATCAGGAGACCACTTCAAGTCCGTTCACGCTAATCAGATAAAAGTAATAAACCAACCAAAACCAATAAACGAGAAAACTGATGTTTAGTAAAAAAATTATAACCTTATTTGTATTTGTTGCGTTTGCCGTACAAGCTTTTGCACAAGACATACATTTTTCGCAATTCTATGCATCTCCGCTGAATCTGAACCCTGCATTAACAGGCAAGGTGAATGGTGATTATCGCATTGCAGGTATTTATCGCAGTCAGTGGAGAACCGTTTCCAATCCGCATCAGGCAACTTATCAAACGCCATCTGTTTCGTTTGATATGCCTTTTATTATTGGAAAAAGCAAAAGAGATGCTATCGGTGCAGGAGTGGTTTTAGTTGCCGATAGAACCAATGGAGGCACTTTTAATACCACATCTGTATTATTGTCTGCTGCTTATCATAAAGGCATGGGGAAAGATAATAAGCATCAGATTTCATTAGGGTTTCAGGGAGGATATGTGCAAAAGCAATTGAAAACCAACGATATGCTTTTTGGCGATCAGATTGCTAACGGAACCATCACCGGAAACCCAACTTCCGAATTTTTTAATAACAACAACAGAAGCTTTGCCGATTTTAATGCAGGCTTGTTTTACAATGCTATTTTATCTGAGAAGTTCACATTGTTTGCCGGATATAGCTTCTTTCACCTTTCTACTCCCGATGAAAGTTTCAGAGGAAATATTTCGAGCAATCTCGGATACAGGCAAGTGGCTCATGGTGGTGTTCAGTGGGATATCACCGATAAGTTTTCGGCATATCCCGGAATTTTATTCATGACGCAATCTAAAGCCCGCCAGATTAATTTCGGAAACAACTTCGGCATTCATGTTTTGAAAGAAGAAAACAAAAATGTTACGCTGTTTTTTGGTGGTTGGTATCGCTTGAAAGATGCCGGTATTGCAATGGTGGGCATGGAATATAATCGTTTGAGAGTGGGCGTGAGTTACGACTTTACTTCGAGCGATTTGAATACCGTGAACAATGTTCGCGGAGGCTTTGAAATTTCAGTCATTTATGTAGGCTTGTTCAACAAACCATCAGACAATAATATTTTCCTTTTCTGTCCGAGATATTAATTTTTCCGAAGAAATATTTTAGTTTATACAATTACAACCGACTGCTAAAACCGAAAACACCGAAACCCGATGAACCGAATATTCTCCATTATCCTGGCAATTTTAATTCCCGTATTATCTTTTGCTCAGGAACAAGAAGACCATAGAACTAAAAAGCAAAAGAATTATAGTCCGCGCAAAAAATATAAGCTGGCAAAAAAACTCTACAATCAGGGAAGCTACTTTAATTCGCTTACTTATTACACCGAAGTGTATGAAAAAAAACCGAACAAATATCAGGCATTAGAGCGCGCTGCTTTCATCAATTACCAGTTGCGCGATTATAATAAAGCTGAAGACCTTTACAAAAAACTTATCGAAACCGAAACCGTGAAATATCCCGACATGCGCTATATGTATGCGCTCATGTTGAAATACAACGGTAAATATGAGGGTGCCAAAGCAGAGTTTGGCGCTTTTAATCAGGAGTATAAAGAAGGCGATGCGGCAACCATGAAAGCACTTTCGAACAAACATATTGAAGGATGCGATTTGGCTTTGAAATTACAAGCCAAACCCGATAAAGTGAAAATTGAACATTTGGATTCGCGTGTGAATAATCCTTTCACAGATTTTGCCCCGAAAATTGTTACCAATCCTGATGATATTGTTTATTCTTCCATTAAATCCGACACGGTATTAAACCTAACGAATATTAAAGAATCGGGTGCTGAATACAGAGCAAAAATTTACAGCGCGAAATATGATGGAAACGCATGGACTTCAACAACGCTTCCCGACATTATCAACAATCCGGCTTTCCATAATGGAAATGGAGTTTTTTCGGCTGATAAAAAACGATTTTACTTTACCCGTTGTAACGAAAATGAAAACCTAAAAATGATTTGTGCTATTTATATGAGCGAGCATAACAATGGCAATTTCAGCGAACCGGTTATATTAGGCGAAAGCATCAATACCGAACAATCTACCAATACACAGCCTGCCGTGGCAACCAATGAGCAAGGCAAAGAAGTGCTGTATTTTGTTTCCGACAGAAAAGGCGGGCAAGGCGGCATGGATATTTGGTATGCCGTGAATAATGGCGACAATACTTTTAGCGCTGCAACAAATCTGGGCAAAAGCATTAATACCAATCAGGATGAAATCACTCCTTATTATCATCAGGCGGTTAAAACTTTATATTTCAGTTCTAACGGACATGCCAATGTGGGTGGTTTCGATATTTTCAGAGCCGAAGGAAAAGAAACCGAATGGTCAATGCCCGAAAACATTGGATTTCCTATTAACTCCAGCGTTGATGATATTTATTATGTAATTTCTGAAACAGATAAAAAAACAGGATATTTTGTTTCTAACCGTCCCGGTGGATTTAATCTGAAAAGCGAAACCTGCTGCGATGATATTTATAAAGCTACGCTGATTCGCGATGTGTTCCTGAAAGGTTTTGTTGCTTCTTCCAAAGAACCTGAAAAACCTTTGAAAGATGCCAATGTAGCATTCTATACTAAAAATCAATATGACGGCACTTTGGCGCTCACTTCAACTTTTACCACAGGTGAAGACGAATCGTTTATAGTGCCAATTGACCCTGAAAAAGTGTATCAGGTAAATGCCACTAAAGCCGGCTATTGGGGTTCTGAGAAATTGCTCGAACCAAAGAAAGAAAAAGTGGTGAACGACACCATCTATAAAACTTTCCTGATTGACGAAATCGCCAGACAGAAACTCGTATTGAAACGTATTTACTATGAATTTGACAGGGCTGACCTGCGAAGAGAAGACAAGCTTACACTCGATTCATTGTCTTCTTTGTTGAAAGAAAATGGTAAATGGACACTCGAAATTTATGGGCATACCGACTGGAAAGGCTCTGATGCTTACAATATGGTATTGGGTAAAAAACGCGCTCAGGCTGCTGCCGATTATTTAGTGGCTAAACATAAAATTGATGTGAATCGCCTCAGTCTTATATCAAAAGGAGAAGGAGAACCCTTAATGCCTAATGAAAATCCTGCCGGAGTGGACGACCCGATTGGAAGAGCCAACAACAGACGTGTAGAATTTAAAGTGAACACGAACGATAAAGACTTCGAAGTAGAAATTGAATACATAGACGAGCGCAGAAAAGATACCAGATAATCTGAAAATTTAATCATTGATACAAGCCGCAGCAGATTTGTTGCGGCTTTTTTGTTTGAATGGATTTAGCTTTTCAGAAACAGCAAAAGGTTTTGTTATCTGTATATTGATTGCTCGAATGCGATAGCGCTAAAACAAATACAAATGAAGCAAATCATGCTACACTAACGCAAGGTGTCGATTATTTTCATGAAGAAGTAAAATAGCATTTTAATATTCTGAAATCATTTCCGTTTTTCCGTGTCAGATACGATAATGTTCGTTGTCTTTCATTAAAAAAGTTTCCGTTAATGATTCATTTTAGTATTGATGAGCAAAACAAATTAGTTGTTGTTCATGCGTTGTTTCACACTTCAAGAAATCCTGAAACTTGGAATAAACGAATTAAAAAGGAATAAAGTAAAACTCTTAATTCCTGAAACTCTTCACTGCTTCTACAAACGCTTTCGCATGTGCTACCGGAATATTGGGTAATATGCCGTGTCCGAGATTGGCTATGTATCGGTCTTTACCGAAAGCACGAATCATTTCGTGAGTGAGTTTTTCAATTTCTTTTACCGGAGAGAGCAAGCGCGAAGGGTCGAAATTGCCTTGCAAGGTAACTTGAGTGCCGGCTAATTTTCTGGCTGTTTTTGGTTCTAAAGTCCAGTCCACGCCTAAGGCATGCGCGCCTGTTTCGCTCAATTCGTCCATAGCAAACCAACAGCCTTTGGCAAACACTATTTTATAAGCATTCTCGGTAGTTTGTTCTAAAATCTGTTGAATGTAGGGCAACGAAAATTCGCGGTAATCGGCTGGCGACAACAAGCCTCCCCACGAATCGAACAATTGAATGATGGCAGCGCCCGCTTCCACCTGCGCATTCAAATATTGAATGGTGGTGTCGGTAATTTTCTGCAACAATAAATGCGCGGCTTCGGGTTGGGTGTAACAAAATGCTTTCGCGGTTTCAAAATTTTTCGAGCCATGCCCTTCAATCATATAGCAGAGTATGGTCCAGGGAGCTCCTGCAAAACCAATCAATGGCACTTTTCCGTCCAACTCTTTCACTGTCATTTTTATGGCATCCATAACATAGTGCAGTTTTTCATGCACATCGGGAAGCGTAATATTTTTCACATCATCTGCGGTTCTTACCGGATTGGGCAACACCGGTCCGGTGCCTTTTATCATTTGCACTTCAAAGCCCAATGCTTGTGGTATGACAAGTATATCGGAAAAAATAATGGCTGCATCGGTTCCGATTTGTTCAATGGGCATTACGGTTATTTCGGTGGCTAATTCTGGAGTTTCTACTCTTTCAAAAAATGAATGTTTCGCTGATAGCTTCATGAAATCGGGTAAGTATCTTCCCGCTTGCCGCATCATCCAAACGGGCGGACGCTCTACGCTTTCGCCACGCAGCGCTTTCAGAATCAAATCGTTTTTGTAAGAGAGTGAGGCAGGATATGATGAAGGAGAAGTAATTTGCGACATTAGTTTTGGATTATAAGGTTATAAAGTTCAAAAGTTATAAAGTGAAAAAGATGAAAAGGGTTTTGTAAGACCAACCTCACAACCTTTCAACTTTATGACATTCCAATTACCGAACACTCACTTCCAACTGAAACGCTTCTTTCATGAGGCGTTCGGTTTCGGGTTTATGATAGTTTTCTTTTAAATGAACTATACACTTTTTCACCACAACATCGGGCGTGGTATCGGTTGAAATATTCAGGAATACTCCTGCATTGTTTAGATGGGCCACTGCGCGATTAATATCTGAATAAGCAGCCTGTTTAACTAAAGCATTGAGCAAGGGAAACACCGGAGTGCTGTGCAGCCAGCCGTAATATTCCAGAATGTGAGCGTGTATAATTTGTTTGGCGCGCGGCACACTTTGTTCGCGCATTTGCAGCGATTCGTTTTTCAGGTCTTCCAATTGGTCAACATTCACCAACGCTACGCCATCTATATTGCCAATATTTTCATCAACGTTTCGCGGCACCGACAAATCGAAAATAATTTTTCTGTTAGAAGAAATATTTTCAAAATCTTTTTCGGTGAGTACGGCATAATCGGCTCCGGTTGCCACAATAATAATTTCGTTTTCAGAAAGGTGTTGATGCAGGTTTTCAAAATTGCCCACATTCAATTGGTATTGTTGTGCAATTTTTTCGGCTCTTTCAAAAGTGCGGTTCACTACCGTAATATTTTCGGAAGGAATTTGCTTGGTAAGGTTGCTGCACGTTACGCGCCCGATTTTTCCGGTGCCGATGAGCAACGCTTTTTTGTGCTGAAGTCCGGCTACATTTTTTTGGAGAAACTGCACCGCTGCCGAAGCCACCGATGAAGAGCCGATACTTATTTCTGTTTCCTGTTTAATTTGTTTGCTGCTTCTGATGGCTTGCTCCACCAAACGAATGAGCGAGCCGTTGGCAAGCGCGTTTTGTTTGGCGCTCAACAACGATTTTTTGATTTGTCCCAAAATTTCAAAATCGCCCAAAATCTGCGAGTCTAATCCGGCACAAACTCTGAACAAATGTCTGACCGCCTCATGATTCTTTTTATGATATACATGTTCTGAAAACAAATCTTCAGATACATTTTTTGCAAAACACATCAGCAAACTTTTCAGCAAATGGCATTCGGTGCTGAACGAATATAATTCGGTGCGGTTGCAGGTGGAAACCACCATGAGATTATCGAAGCCCAACAATTTCGCTTCGTTATACAAGGCTTCTAAATTTTTATTAGATATGCTGAATTGCTCACGTATTTCAAGAGGCGTATTCCAATGACTGACACCAATGACATTAATCTGAAAGCCTGAATTTGTATCGAAAGGAAGGAACATTTTTTTTAAATCTATGCAAACTTAACCGTCAAAAAATAATTCAACAATCTATACAATCATAGAATATTCAAAATAGTTTTAAAACTCTATGATTTATTGATGTTTCAGCCACACTGCCGGAATAATTATGACATAAAAATTACAAAGCAACATACAATAACTTTCAATAAGCAAGAAAAAATAAAATGTAAACAATTCTTTTTTGAGTTTGCACAAATAGCATATTTAACTATCTTGAAAATATTTTTTTTTCACTTCCTAAAAAACTTACATCATGAGCAGGAAAAAAAACAAGCCGCTTTCAGATGATGAATTGGAAGCCGAAAACGAATTACTTCGTTTAAAATTGGAAATGGAATTTGGCGCTACAGAGCAGTCAAAAACAAATGGAGAATTGCCCCCGGATATCGAAAATGCCTGGCTGAATCATATCTATGATTTTGAAAAGCAATTCAAAAATTCTAAAAGAGTGAAAATTTTTGAGCGTATAGGTAAGCCTGTAATAAAACCTTTAGAACTTTTGAATTCTTCAGAAGTTTCTATCGAATTAGAGCGTATTCAGAATATTATGGCAGAAAAAGGTATCGTGCTCGATTGCATTTGTGATTATGATGATGCTACGATATATAAGTTTATTACTACTGAACTGTTTGAACAGGAAACAGATGATGTTCAAATAGAGGGTATGTTTTCGCATTTTATTTATGAGGAATTTCACCCAAATCATGAATATGATTTGGAGCGTCATTCAGAAGATTTTTTTACTGCGCTTTTCACCAGAACTTTCGATTCAAAATTCGATTCGATGATGCTTGCCAAAACAATACTTTACAAAGGCAAAGAGCATTCTTTGGCAGATATGATTTCATCCATTGAATTGTTTCAGGAAAGCGAAGGCTATTTGTGTATAGATAATTTGACTTTTACAAAAATAGTTACAGATGAAGAAGCCGGAAATGCAGAAGTTTGTGGATACTGCTCCTTAAGAAAAAAGGACGACCAAAATGGCATTTTAGAACCCATAGAAGGTAATTTTTATTTGGGATTTGTTTTGGACTTTGGTTATTGGAGTATCTGTAAAATTGATGTGCCGGGTTTTTAGTAGATCTTTCTAAAAGGTTTATTATTGATGTTGTGTTTAAAATGCATTTTGCTGCTTTTCATAAAGGCTTAGTTTCCTTAACTTTTTTTCTTCCTATTTTTACCGCATCAATTCAACAATGTTAATAATCCATCATGGCTAAACAAAACACCTCCAACGAAACCGGCAATGCTTTAGACGCGGTTTTCGGAAAAAAGAACTACATCATCTTGGCAGTGGGTTTGCTTTTTATGGCGGCAGGTTTTCTGCTCATGTTAGGCGGCAAAACCACCGACCCTGCCGTTTTTAATCCTGCGGAACTATACAGCCCCATGCGTATTACGGTTGCGCCCATTTTGATTTTAGTGGGTATTGTCATTAACATTTATGCCATTCTCGCCAAAAACAAATAAGCGCTCATGCAAATCTGGCAGGCAATTCTAATTGCTATTATTGAGGGGTTGACCGAATTTCTTCCTGTATCTTCCACAGGGCATATCATCATTACTTCATCACTTTTGGGCTTATTGAAAGAGGATACTAAGGATTTTGTAAAGATGTTCACTATTGCCATTCAATTGGGTGCTATTTTGAGCGTAGTGGTGCTGTATTACAAACGATTTTTTCAATCGCTCGATTTTTATTTCAAATTATTCGTGGCATTTATTCCGGCTGCATTTTTTGGTTTTCTGCTGAACGATTACATTGATTTGCTTTTAGAAAATATTTGGGTAGTGGCATTCAATTTAGTGATAGGCGGTGTGGTGCTGATTTTTATTGATAAAATTTTCAACAAGCAAAATCCAGATATGGAAGTGGGCTATGAGAAAGCATTTAAAATCGGGCTGTTTCAGGTAATAGCCATGATACCCGGTGTGTCGCGCTCGGCAGCAACCATAATTGGAGGAATGCAACAAAAACTCAATCGAAAACAAGCGGCAGAGTTTTCATTTTTTCTGGCAGTGCCCACCATGTTTGCCGCTACGGTTTACAAAATGTATAAATTTCACAATGAATTTGGCTTCGATACTGAAAATCTTTCGGTTTTGCTTATAGGCAATGCCGTGGCATTTGTAGTAGCAATGATTGCCATTAAAGGATTTATTTCTTTTCTTACCAAATATGGATTTAAAGCTTTCGGCTATTACAGAATAGCCCTTGGCTTGCTGATACTCGGCTTAATGTTTGCGGGAGTTAATATTGAAATTTTGTAATGTTCAAAAATTTTCATCAGGGCGAAATTATATTGGTAAACAAACCTGCCGGTTGGACATCGTTTGATGTTGCCAACAAAATAAAATACGCCACCAAAGCCAAAACCGGACATGCCGGCACGCTCGACCCCTTAGCCACAGGATTGATGATTCTTTGCACCGGAAAATTCACCAATAAACTTACCGAACTCACAGGCATGGACAAAGGCTACGAAGGTATTATTACCTTAGGTGCTACCACACCTTCTTACGATTCAGAAACAGCGTTCGACCAAACTTTCGATTATTCAGCTATTTCTGAAAAAGAAATTCATGAAGCCGTGCAAAAACTCATGGGAACCATTCAGCAAATACCACCGGCTTTTTCTGCAATAAAGAAAGATGGAAAGAAAGCCTACCTGATGGCACGAAAAGGAAAAGAATTGCAATTAGAACCGCGCACCGTTGAAATCAAAAAGTTTGACATCATAAAAATAGAAATGCCCGATATTCACTTTTATGTGGAATGCAGCAAAGGCACTTACATACGCTCCTTAGCTTTCGATTTGGGAAAATTATTGAATAATGGCGCTTATTTGAAAAATCTGCATCGGGTGAGCATCGGAAACTTTCATGTTAAAGATGCCTGGGAAATCAATGCCCTAGTGGAGCATATCAAGGCTCACCCGGAGCTGACGGTAAAGGATAATACCCAATAACTTTATTTTTCGTTACCTGAAATTTTTATGTCCCTGCCAAAAAAGCACCCCTATCTTTGCAAACCGATTCTGATAAAAAGTTGATTTCACAAAAAAACATAGCAAAGCGCACCGATTTGCCTCTTATGGAGGCATTTTATACTATTCAGGGAGAGGGTTTTCACTGCGGTTCTGCTGCCTATTTCATAAGGCTTGCAGGTTGCGATGTGGGTTGTGTTTGGTGCGATGTGAAAGAATCGTGGAATGCCGGAGAATACCCTTTGGTGGCAGTTGAAAAAATTGTAACAGAAGCAGTTTTGCATCCATCAAGAATAGCAGTTATTACCGGTGGCGAACCCTTGATGTATGACCTTACAGTTTTATCACAACAATTACAAGTTGCAAAATTCCAAACTCATATAGAAACATCTGGCGCTTATCCGCTTACGGGCAATTGGAACTGGATAACCCTTTCGCCCAAAAAATATAAAAAGCCTTTGCCTGAAATTTGTTCGCAGGCTCATGAGCTTAAAATAATTATTTACAACAAGTCCGATTTTCGATGGGCAGAAGAATATTCCTCATTGGTTAATACAAATTGCAAATTGTATTTACAGCCCGAGTGGAGTGTTGCAGAAAAAGTAATTCCGATGTTGGTGGAATATGTAAAGCAAAATCCGCAGTGGCGCATTTCCTTACAAACACATAAGTATTTGAATATTCCCTGAAATAATAGCTGCGAAAGTTGACGCTCTTTTTATAACTTTGCGCCCGCGCCCAGGTGGTGGAACTGGTAGACACGCAGGACTTAAAATCCTGTGCTACTTAAATAGCGTACGGGTTCGATTCCCGTCTTGGGCACAATGCAGTAAAGGGTTTCAGGCAACTGAAGCCCTTTTTTATTTTGCACTAAAAAATCGTTAGTGTCGGAATTAGTGTCGGTTTTTCGGGTTTATCTATCGTGTTTTGAATGATTCATTGCCTTTTTTGGATATGATTTCATTTTAAATAAATGCTTCCAGCAATCAATTATTAGTATTTTACCCAACAGAATAACTAAAGCTGAGTTTTCTTTCACAGGAGTAAAATTCGATTTAGAATTATTTTGCGAAAAGCACCGAAAAGTGGTATTTTTCGCAAAATTTATCTCAAATGATTTCAGATAGTAATTACAGCCGATTAGAGCATTGGATTGAAAAATGTCAAGCCAAAGGCAAACTAGCATTCAATTTAGCCGAGCTAAGGCATAGTTTTCAATCTGATACGGAAACAGCGTTAAAGCGGGTGTTGGACAGATTATCTGAAAAAGAAAAAGTGGTTTCCATTTTTAAGGGCTACTACATAATCATTCCACCTCAATATTCATCAAAAGGAATTTTACCGGTAGCAATGTTTATTGACGGACTAATGAAATTCTTAAAGAGAAAATACTATGTAGGACTTTTGAACGCAGCAGCACTTCACGGTGCATCGCATCAACAGCCACAAGAATATTTTGTGATAACTGAATATCCTGTATTAAGAGCTACTAACAAGAAAGGACTTAAAATAAACTATATCAGCACAAAACAACTTCCTCCTGAAACGCTGCTTGAAAAAAAGAAAACAGAAACAGGATATATCAATATTTCAACCCCCATGCTGACAGCAATTGACTTGATTAATTATGAAAAATAAATCGGGGGACTAAACAGAGCAACTACGATAATTAATGAGTTGGTTGAATCTATACGACCAAAGGATATAAATCAAGAACTCATAAATTATGCGAGTGTTTCATCATTGCAAAGATTGGGCTTTGTGTTGGAAGAAGTTTTAAATAAACAAGACATCGCAGAGAGAATATTTTCACTTTGCAAAAAAGCAGGAATCAAATTTTATTTAATCCCATTAAAAGCATCGGGCAAAAAAGATAAAGAGATTCTAAATGAGAAATGGAAATTGATGATTAATACCGAAATTGAAACCGATTTTTAATCGGTTCATCGAGACCATTGAAAAACAATCTTGAACGAGATAAATTGACGAATGATTCCACAAGCATACATAACTGAATGGAGTAATTATGTTCCTTGGCAAACGAACGAACAAGTAGAACAAGACCTTGTGATTTGCAGAGCATTGGTTGAAATTTTCAAAGACGATTTTCTTGCCAATAGTCTGGCTTTTAGGGGCGGAACTGCACTTCACAAATTGTATCTGCAACCACAGCCAAGATATTCGGAAGACATTGATTTGGTGCAGGTTCGTTCTGAGCCAATTAAAGAAACGATTCAACGCTTACAAAAAGCACTTTCATTTCTTGGAAAATCAAATGTTACACCACGGAAAGATAATAACACCATATACTACAGATTTGAATCTGAGTTTCCGCCAGTTCAAAAACTGAAATTAAAAGTTGAAACTAATTGCCGCGAACATTTCTCAGTTTTAGGTTGGGAGAAGAAACCGTTTTCTGTTAACTCTGAATGGTTTAAAGGTGATTGCAATTTAACCACCTATTCACTTGAGGAATTATTAGGCACAAAACTTCGAGCATTATATCAAAGACGAAAAGGAAGAGATTTGTTTGACTTATGGAAAGCCCTCACTACCACAAACGTTAATCCCGAATTGGTTATCAAATGCTATAAAGAGTATATGAGTTTCTCTTTGGAAAAAGCAATCCCAACTAAGAAGCAGTTTATATTGAATCTTGAAGCCAAAAGAAATGATGTGGAATTTTTAGGTGATACCGTTGCTTTGTTGCGACCAGAAGAAAAGTATAATCAAGACGAAGCTTTTGAATTAGTATTAAAACATCTTGTAGAGCTGATGTAACATCAAACAATGAGCGTATTAAACGAGATGCCACAATAAGTAAGATATTTTGAAGCATTGATTTTTCTAACAATAATTTTATCGCTGAATAATGATATCACCATTTTCATGCTAAGAAAACCATTTGAGGAGTATATTTTTACAGTTAGCATAAGCTAAATTATGATTGACAGCATTCGCATATTATTTTTTGTTTCTTTCCTGTTTCAGTTTTTGCTTTCCTGCAACGAAAAACCCAAGCCCGTTCCAGCGATAACAAAAACCATCAGCACACCACCAACTGCACCAACCGGAAATGAAGATGAAACAGAAGAGCAGCCGGATACCACCGATGATGATTTAAAATTTAAACGCCAACTGCATTTTTTTTACGATGTGGTGCTGCCAGATGGAATAGCTAAAGCTGAGGTTTCTTTAACTCGATTGGAAAGCAAAGCGCAATTCGATAGTATTTACCGTAAATACAAAACTATCTATCTCACCGGCTATGCCGATACCTTGGTGTATAACGATTGCCTGTCAGAATCATTATCGGTGAGGCATTTGCTTAAAATAAGTAATCTTACTTCGGCAGGTTTCGATTTTGAGATAAGTTCTGATGTGCTGGGGCTTACTTGTTTTCAGGCACAGAAAGCCAAATTTAAAAACCCATTTGTTGCTGCCTACGGCATAGATGAAAACAATCACATAGTGTTTACTTTTTGCAAAGAGGGCATTGCCATTGCTTTTCAAAACTACGGTGAAATGTTTTCGTGCTCGCCTTTAGGCAGCAGCGAGTTTGTGTTTGTGCCGCATGAAACAGAAAAGGCTATTTTCAGTGCATATAATACTATTGCCGCCCCATTTAATCAAGAGGTGAATCATCCTTTTTGCGATAAACCTTTTGAAGTTTTTAAAAGACATTTTTCAGATAATGTATATTTAGAAAAAGGTGAAAAGGAAGACTACTACCATCACTATGACTACTACAAAAGCGAGCAAATAAGAACTGTATTAAAAAAGTTGAAAGCTCCGGCATTAAGCAAATACTATGGCAGCCGACAACAGTTAAATTATTCTTATCAAACTGAAGATTTTGACGATTCCGGATTAATTCCAGACATCAATCAATATAATCTTGAAATAAGCAATGTAACATCTAAAGGTTTTAATTTTTCAATTTCTGGCTATTGTAGCGCATATGGTGGATATGCGCTTTTTACTGATAAGAATAAAGCCCTGCACACCACAATAATGGCTAAAAATTATGATGGCTGTAGTGAAAACTCTTGCGCCTATGTGTTTTTCTTTTTTTATGAAAATGCAGTAATTGCAGAGCCATTGTATCTATCCTATTACTTTGGCTCAAGATGTGGCTTCGGCAGCATATATTTTCCCAAACAGCAAAACAAAACTGTTTTTTAGTGATAAACCCATTCATGAAATTTCTCAGTAAAAATATAATTGCCTGTATTGTTCTATTGTGGGCACAGTGGTTTATTGGCTGTAATACAACTGAACCTGAACAACCCAATACTGAAAAAGAAGAAGAAATTATTGAAACTATAAAATCGCCTATTAATCCTGAGGTTCGCCAGTATAAAGTGAATACTCAGTTTTACAGCAATGGCATTAAAGAGGATACTGTTATTTATCTTACCTACTTAGATTCTGAAGAGGAACTGCATGATATATATGGAGCAGATGATAGCATCAGACATTATGTGCAATTTGATAATGTGTTAGATCAATCGGCATCGTTACAATTATTTCAATTCTTACAGATTTTAAATACTACCGATAAAGATTTTTCTTTTAGATTCTACACCACCATCAGCGATTATATATGTGTGGTGGAAGGCAAGGCAAATTTCTACTATCCCTATTTGGCAAAAGTTACCTATAGTTCTAATTGCGAAATTGAGTTAATGTTTTTTAAAGAAGCAGTATATGTGAGAAGAAACTGCATCATGAACCCGAAAGGCTGCAATATCAGCCCCATTGAGCATAATATCTATTTCAGGGTAGGGAAAAAGAAAAATGAGTAGGCTAAGTCACCTTTTATAGGGAGAGTCGGAATGTTTCTTATTCTACTGAACTCATACAAGAAATGTTTTCCGCGCACTCTCATTTACATCATTTACAATCCAATCCTTCAATAATTCGCCAAGGGGGGGAATTCCCCCCCATAAAAGCCAGATTTTTAGTTTTTGCTGCTTTTAAAATTTTCAGTTTTACATCGAAAATATTTTAAGGCAATGAACACAAATTTCTTCGAGCAACTCGACAACTATCTGCGAAACCTTATTCGTGAAGAACTTCACAGCAAAGTTCTTTCTACTCAACATGAAACTGCTGATGAAGGAAATGAGAGCAGGTGGATTAAAATAGAAGAAGCAAAAAAAATCGTGCCCATAGTATCAAAACGCAAGTGGCAAGAACTGCGCGACCGTGGAGAAATTGTTTTTTGCAAGCCGGGGAAAAATATTTTATATGAAACTAAGAGTTTGTATGATTTCCTTCAACGCCAATCGAATTTAAAGAGAACCATAAAAAACAATACAAAATGGCAATAAAATCCAGAAGTTATCCAATACAAACATGCAGTAATCCCGATTGCATTTCGGGCGGAGAATTCTTTCCTAA
This sequence comes from uncultured Chitinophagaceae bacterium, assembly GCA_964518215.1. Lineage (GTDB taxonomy): Bacteria > Bacteroidota > Bacteroidia > Chitinophagales > CAIOSU01 > CAYSGX01. Next base: position 223 of record CAZFFP010000081.1, on the reverse strand, counting down.
ACGCTCCAATCAGAAATTTTGTGAGACGAAGTGCAAAGAAATTTTCTGGAACGATGTTGCAAAGCAAAGTGCAAAATCTATTTTTCGAGATGAAAAATCATTAAAGAAAACTGACAAAATTTTAGAGCTACTTTATCATAAATATGCCGATGCCAAAGGCAATTGTGCTGTAAGTTTCGAAATTTTAAAGCACTACAATTTCAATCCAAACCTATCGGTCAGC
>CAZFFP010000080.1:0-17719 GCA_964518215.1 uncultured Chitinophagaceae bacterium | reverse complement strand
ACCACTCTTTTCACTCCGTTTACGGTTACAATTTTTCCTCTGGTAACAGATTCGCCATTGATATCAACCGGAGCACGGGTAGCATCCATTTCGCCTCTGCCTTGTGAATTAGGATAGTATCCTGCCGGAGCGCCTTCGGGATATTGAACAGTTACAAAATGGTCAATAGCTTTGTTGGCTGCTTCAAATTTGTTCGACAAACCATAATCGAAAGCAGTATGAATATTGTTATCAATATCATCATCCAAATCATACAATTCATCATCGGTGCCGGTAAACAACTGACCTCTCAACCAACCGGTAACAATTCTTTCTCTGAAAACACCATTTTGATAACCGGTATAATTGTAATGTTCAAGTGTGGCAACAATGGGGAACAGTGCTTTTAAACCACGACCTAACGGATTGATACGATGTGCAGCCGCAGCCTGATACTGCGTGTTACCTAATGCCGAAGCGCCAAACATACCGATACTTCCGTTACAAAATAAGAAAGTATCAATAATACCATCACCATCATAATCATACTCACGGGTTAATTGATTGGCGATATAATCAATACTATTGTAACCATCTTCATGACGATTGCCATTGCGGGGGTCGTCCAAATCAGTAATATCTAAAATGTGCTTGGAGTCGGGATGAACAGAGTTTTTATTCCAGCTATCGCTCAACATCGGCATATAAACGCCACCTGAAGAATATCTGCCACGCATATCCTGAAGCGCATAAGCATAACCCATGATGGAAATTACCCGACCTACGAAATCACCTTGTTTATTATAAGGTGTTCTTGTGAACACAAAAGGCAATTGGTAGGGATTTGGGTTAGGCTGACCGTTAAGAGAGTCGTAAACGAACAATTGTAATCCTTTAGGAAGAAATTCAATCGTAGCGCCTTCAGCAGGAATCAAATTGCCCGCCCCGGGAAGTATTGAATTAAAATCTTGCTGACTGATAGTGACTACTAAGCAGTCCTGTAATACCGGCACGAAAAAGTCGGTCATTAATTGAGTGCCATCGGGCATAATTACAGGCTTGGTAATGATTTGAGAAAATTCCTCAATCATATCTAATTGCCCGTTATTGTTCTGAGCATACAACTGAACCTGAAACAGAGTCAGTAATGCTACCGCAAAAAGTTTAAGATTTTTCATGTTAGGTTGAAGTGTTTTTTTATGAATTGGAAAGCTAATTTCAATATTTAATGTGGTATTGCAAAATTCATAGAATCACAACACCCGCATAACATTTGTCATTTTCAATTTGAATTATTTGTTTTATAAAAATTCAACAAGGCGGATTGCCTGTAAAAAATGGAGGTTCTGATGGCATGTAACAACAACTCTTTAAAAAGAGCCAATTTAATATTCGCCATTCTTTACCGAATTTTGACATTGCTTACACAGGTTTGTTCTACTTTCGCATGAAATTTCGCAATGAAAAAAACATCTCTTTTTATTCTGATTGCCTGTGTTTTAATAGCTTTTCAAAACCATCATGAAACGGTCAGATATCCTCAGGAAAAACATCTGAAAAATGTCAGACAACTTACCTTTGGTGGCGATAATGCCGAAGCATATTTCAGTTTCGATGGAACTATGCTCACCTTTCAGCGCACCGGAAAAATATATGATTTAGAATGCGACCAGATTTATTATGCAAACATTTCTGAAGAACCTTTTCAGCCTCATTTAATCAGCACCGGAAAAGGCAGAACCACTTGTGCCTATTTCATGCCCGGAGACTCTGCCATACTTTTTGCATCTACACATCATGCAAATAATGCATGCCCGCATTTTGAGCCGGTGCCCGGAAAATATTTGTGGCCCATTTTTAACGATTATGAAATATACGTGAGCGACCTTAAAGGAAATATTGTGCAACAACTCACCAACAACAACTTTTATGATGCCGAAGCCACTGTTTCTGCCACAGGAGATAAAATTGTATTTACTTCCAACCGCAGCGGTGATTTGGAATTATATGTTTGCGATATTGATGGCAGCAACTTGCTTCAATTAACCGATGAACCCGGCTACGATGGCGGTGCGTTTTTTTCGCCCGATGGAAAACAAATAGTTTTCAGAGCATCGAGACCTGCAAAAATATCTGAACAAACATTAAAAGATTATCAGGACTTGCTGAAAAAAGGATTTGTTGCTCCTTCTGAAATGGAATTGTTCGTTATAGATGTTGATGGAAAAAACCTGAAACAAATCACCCACTTGGGTAATGCCAACTGGGCGCCTTTTTTTCACCCATCGGGAAAGAAAATTATTTTCTGCTCCAATCACAAATCTGATAGAGGTTTCCCCTTCAATTTGTTCATGATAGATATTGACGGAAAAAACTTAGAACAAATAACTTTTGACGAAACTTTCGATTCGTTTCCTATGTTTTCGCCCGATGGAAAAAAATTAGTTTTTTGCTCTAACCGATTCAATAACAAAACCCGTGACACTAATATTTTTATAGCCGATTGGGTGGAATAATGCTGCGTCAAAAATCCATTCTTGCCATCGGCACATCTGTAAGGGCTGCAAAATCAGACTGAAGATATTTGTAGTATGCCGTAATGCCAATCATGGCGGCATTGTCGGTGCAATATTCAAAGCGGGGAATGTAGGTGTTCCAGTTTCGTTTTTCACCTTGCATTAAAATGGCATTTCGCAATCCCGAATTGGCAGACACACCGCCCGCAATCGCAATCTCTTTTATATTGAATTTCTCTGAAGCTGACACGAGTTTGTCTAAAAGAATTTTAATGATTTTATGCTGCACCGAAGCACAGAGGTCGTTGAGATTTTGTTGAATGAAATCGGGGTTGTTTTTTTGTGCACGTTGCACGGTATAAAGCACCGAAGTTTTAAATCCGCTGAAACTGAAATTCAGCTCCGGAATATCAGGTTCTGCAAAATCGAAAGCTAACGGATTGCCTTGTTGCGCATGTTTATCAATCAAAGGTCCACCCGGATATGGCAAACCGAAAATTTTTGCCGATTTATCGAAGGCTTCCCCTGCGGCATCATCGAGCGTTTCGCCTAATATTTTCATTTTTAAATAATCTTCTACCAATACTATCTGAGTATGTCCGCCCGAAACGGTAAGGCATAAAAACGGAAATTCAGGTTTCGGCTCTTCAATAAAATGTGCCAAAACATGCGCCTGCATGTGATGTACTGTAATAAAAGGAATATCGAACGACAAAGCCAAACCCTTAGCAAACGTTGCGCCTACGAGCAGCGAGCCAATCAGCCCCGGTCCTTGCGTGCAGGCAACGGCAGTAATTTGTGATTTGTCAACACCTGCCTTTTGCAGTGCAGCATCTACCACCGGAACAATATTCTGTGTGTGTTCTCTCGAAGCCAATTCGGGCACCACACCTCCATATTGTTTGTGAATGTCTTGTCCGGCAACTACGTTAGCAAGAACTTTGTTATTGTGGAGCACCGCAGCCGAAGTGTCATCGCAGGAGGATTCGATAGCAAGAAGAAAACAATCTTTTATCATTTGTAATTTACCTCGGTAACTTAAACTTGTCCTTCATCTGTTTCTCCGCTTCTTTCTTGGCTTTTTCTTCGGCTTCTTTTTTCAGGCGCTCTGCTTCGGCTTTGGCTTTATCTTCCGCTTCTTTCTTTTGTTGTTCTGCCTGCTGCTTCAGTTTGTCGGCTTCGGCTTTGGCTTTATCTTCCACTTCCGTTTTAAATTTATCAACTTCCGCTTTGGCGGCATCTTCGAGTTCTTTTTTCTTTTCATCGAAAACGTCTTTAGCCATATCTTTCAGTGAGCCGCCACCAGTTCCGATGATGCTGAATAACAGTTTCGGATTGTCCATATCGCCCGAAATATGCGTTTTCAGTTTCAACTTATCCGGTAGTTGAGCGGCATTCAAACCCGGAACTTTCGCTTGCGAAATCAATGAGTTGAGTTCGCCCGTTGCGCCTTGCATGAGTTTCGATGGAATATCCATCAACAGATTATAATCGAGCGTATTGTCCAAACCATGAGAGCCGGAGAGATTCATTATGATGTCTTTCACTTTCAAATCGGTGGGGTCCACTACCATGCGTCCGTTTTTGAATTCAAAAACAGTCCAAGCCTTGTCTATAGAAAGGTTTTTGAGTTCTTTAATTTTAAACTTATCGGCAATTTGGTCTATCACTTTCACTCCCGAAATGGAGGCATTGTTGATTTCTATTTTTCCATCGCCTATGAGCGATTGCAAATCGGGAGAAAAATCATCGCCCATTTTACCCTGAATATTCAAGCTAGAAGTGAATCTTCCGTTCATGTATTTCATGATGGGCGCATACGCCTGAAAAGCATCAATAGCATTGAATGCCTGTTTGATATTCAGATTCTGCAAATCATAAGCAAAAGTAATTTCAGGGTTGCCGGGCTTCACGGTTGCATAAGAGCCGTTAATGAGCGCGTTGCCTTCGAACAACTGCGCTTTCAAATTTCTGATGGTAACTGTTTGGTCGCGGACAATCAGGCTTCCGGCAACATTTTTCAATTCTATTTTATCGTATAAAATTCTTCTGAAACTCCCGTTCAGCACAAAATCTATATTGTCGGGCACGCGCACCGCCACTGTAGGCTCTGCATTGGTTGTAGCAGTAGGCTCCGCGCTTTCGGTCATAAATTCGTTGAGTTCGATATTGTTGGAATTCACTGTGAGCGTTCCTTTTAAAGTTTCTCCCGTCAGCGCATAATTCAACAGGTTATCGAGCGAACCGTTGGCTTTGAAATCGCTTTTACCCAATTTCATATCAAGGTTGCTTACGGTTACATTTTTCGGATTGAACGCCAACAACAAAGTAGTGATGGTGAGAGGTGCGGGTAAATCGTTGCTTTCGTATTTCAAACCGCGCACATCAATATTTCCTTTGGCATCGAAATCCTGATAACGCTCTTTTTCGATGGCAGACAATCTTCCTTTGGCAGACACATCGGCAGTGAGTGCGCCCGAAAGTTTTTCACCGGGTTCGAGCGGATAATAATTTTTCACTTTACCTAAATCTATTTTTCCTTTCAGTGCGGCATCAATCAAAGGGTCGCTGATGGGGTGCTTCATATTTAATACCAGAGAAATCGGGTCGTTTTCAACCGTAGCAGTGAATTTTGAAAGTGCAATTTCCATTTTATCTAAATCGCCACCGGGACTTTTGATTTTCAAATCAATGAAAATATTTTTCATGGCGGTAGGCAGGTCGGGATATTGGAAAGAAGCATTGTCCACTTTCATATCAAGCCCGAAAGCAGGATAATTTTCTCCTTCAAATTTTCCTTTGGCAAAACCACTCAACGCCAAATTACCATCGGTTTTCACCTTTTCAAAATCTTTCAGATAAATGGCAGGCACCAACGAAAGAATAGATTTAAAATCGGCTTTCTTGCTGGCAAATTTCAAATCCATATCATACACATCATCAGGAAGCATTTTCAGCATTCCTTCCAATTGTAACGCTAAGGCGTTCAGGCTCAATTCGTTTTTTCCGAAAGTATAAGTATCGCCTTTTACATTCACATCGGCTTCGAGACCCACTACGGCATTTTTCAGATAAGAAGTGCCCCCTTCTTTAAAGTTGAGTTGGGCTATGGCGGCATTGGTTTTAAGAGTGTAATCATCGGTAGCGAAATCGCCCGTAGCGTTCATGTCGAAGCCTTTGAGCGAAGCAAACATTTTTCCGGGCACATCGTCATACACAATGTCGGCATTTTTAATGCGCAGCGATTTCAACGAAAGCGTAAAAGGCGCGGCTTCTTTTTTTTCTTCGGTTTCTTTTTTCGGAGCGGATTCTTTCATTATGTCCCAGTTTGCCAAGCCCGCATCATTTACTTGGGCGCGCATCACCAGATTGTCTAAGTATATAGCCTTGATATCGTAGCCTTCGTCTTTGATAATTTTCATAATATCGAGCGTAATGCCAAACGAGCCGATATACGCCAAGGTATCGCCCGCGAAAGGTTTATGATTAATGACGCTGAGGTTTTCGAGCGTGAGTGTAATATCAGGAAAATCGCGAAACAGTGTTACTCCGAAATCGCCAAAATCAACAGTGGCATTGAGTTCGTTGTTGATGGTTTGTTTGGCAAAAGCCACCAATTTGTCTTTGAATAAATAAGGCACGGCAACCAATGCGCCTAAGAGCAACACAAAAAATATGAGCAGACCAATGAGGATTTTTTTAAGCATAGAGGTAATTTTTTGAATAACAAAGATAACAACGATGTAAAGTAGATAAATAATACGGTGGCAAGATGTTAAGTAATACTAAATTTATTTTTATTCACAAGTGTAAGTCCGCAGTCAAGAGTATAACGGTGCCACTTGGATTCTTGCTTGAAAGAAAAGATTACAGATGCAAACTCCATTCTTCAATTTTGAATTTTTTGAGCATACTCTTTCGCTCAGTTTCTAATGCGTATAGATAAGAACGCGCGCAGTAAGTAGTATTTCAGTATAAAACAGGGTGCACTATATTCCAACGGTTAGATGATGGTCTCCATAAACTCATTAAGTATTGTTTTTTTTATGCTTTCATTTCCTTATACAAAAGAAGCGAAACAAATAAAAGCGCAAGTGGCAAAAGAAAACTTCGTTATCATTAATACTTGGCTTTTTATGTTATCTTGTAGATATCATCATTAAAAATAATTATCGCATGCCGAAAAACAGAAAGGAAACATTCCTTAAAACTCCCACGGGCATAAGCGGATTAGATGAAATAACAGATGGAGGATTTCCCAAAGGTCGTCCCGTTCTTATTTGTGGTGGTGCAGGTTGCGGCAAGACTTTATTTGCGATGCAGTTTCTGGTAAAAGGAGTTACAGATTATAATGAGGCGGGCGTATTCATGAGTTTTGAAGAATCCGAAAACGACCTCGAACAAAATTTTAAGTCGTTAGGTTTTGATTTAGAAAAGTTAAAATCAAAGAATAAACTGCGCATTGACCATGTGCGTATCGAACGGTCAGAGATAGAAGAAACAGGCGAATATGATTTAGAAGGGCTATTTATACGGCTAAATTATGCCATTGATGCCGTTGGCGCGAAACGCGTAGTGCTTGACACCATCGAATCTTTGTTTTCAGGAATGGATAATATGGGATTACTCCGATCCGAAATCCGCAGATTATTTACCTGGCTCAAAGAAAAAGGCGTTACAACAATCATTACTGGCGAAAGAGGCGAAAGCTCATTAACGCGGCAGGGGCTGGAAGAATACGTTTCCGATTGCGTGATACTTCTCGATTTTCGGGTGATAGAACAAATTGCAACACGCAGATTGCGTATCGTAAAATATCGGGGCAGTACACACGGAACAAACGAATACCCCTTCCTCATTGACGAACATGGCATTTCCGTGTTGCCCGTTACTTCACTGAAATTAGATTACAAATCACCAACAGAAATTATAACTACGGGATTATCCGCATTAGATAATGCATTTTTGACAGGCGGAATTTACCGCGCCAGCTGCACCCTCATAACTGGCAATGCGGGCACTTCAAAAACTATTCTTGCCGCGCACTTTGCCATGAGTAGTTGTAAACACAAAGAACGCACGCTTTATTTTTCGTTTGAAGAATCGCCCGACCAATTAGTAAGAAATATGGCGACTATCGGAATCAATTTTAAGCAAGCTATTCAGTCAAAACTGCTTTATATTCATGCGTCACGACCTTCGCTGCAAGGTTTAGAAATGCACCTGATGGTGTTAAATAAATTATTAATCGAGTTAAAACCACGCACCGTCATCATTGACCCTATCAGCAGCCTAATAACCATTGGCAACAGCAACGAAGTAGGGGCCATGTTGGTTAGGTTAATGGATACACTCAAAATGAATCAGATAAACGCACTATTCACATCTCTTACGCATGATGGCTATGCAGATTACAGCAATTCTACCATAGAAACAGTTTCTTCTCTTGCCGACACATGGATACATGTAAAGAACGAAGAACGCAACAATGAAAGGATACGCAGTTTGCTCATCGTTAAATCGCGGGGCATGGGTCACTTCAACAACCAACAAGATTTTACTATTACAGGTAAAGGAATTCTTTTCACCAGCCCAACTAGAAAATAAAAACACATGCCAAAAACAGAAAAATGGGAACTGCGTTTATACGTAGCCGGCCAAACGACCAATTCAATACTTGCGCTGAATAATATCACTAAGTATTGCAATGAACATTTAGCAGGCAGATATGTTATCGAAGTTATTGATCTTTTAAAAAATCCGCAATTAGCTGAAGGCGACCAGATATTTGCTATACCCACTCTGGTGCGAAAAGTTCCTGAACCATTGAGAAAAATAATCGGTGACCTATCGAATGAACAGAAAGTTTTAGTTGGTTTAAATATCCGCCCGGTAGCTCCATAATTATTGAAACATGAAAGAAGAAGCAAAAGGGAAAGTAATAATCGAAGGCAAGTTGGTTCTCAAACTATATGTTTCAGGCATGTCATCAAAATCAATGAAAGCAATTGAGAATATAAAGTTATTGTGTGAGGAGCACTTAAAAGGTGCCTTTGAACTAGAGATAATAGATATTTTTAAAAACCCCAAGCTTGCTTTAGAACAACACATTGTTTATAGTCCTTCACTGCTGAAAAAATTACCACTACCCCAAAAAACGTTGGTGGGAACTTTGTCCGACACCACAAAAGTATTGAAAGCATTAGGCATCACATCCAATATATAATGGTATGAAGAACAAGATATCTGCCGAAGAAGCCGAATTAAAAATCATAGAGTTACAAAGCCGGCTAGATGAATACGAGCAGCTAATTGAAGCCATCAAAGGAGGCGAGGTGGATGCCTTTGCACTAAAGACAAACAACCAATCCGCCATTTTTTCTATTCAAACGGTTGATTATGCTTATAGAATATTGGTGGAGAATTTTGGTGAAGGTGCGCTTAACTTATCTGAAGAAGGACTCATTCTTTACACCAACAATTATTTTCCTGACCTTTTAAATCTTCCTTATGAAAACGTAGTTGGAAATTTGTTTTTTCAATTTATACATCCCGAGTCAAAGGAAACATTCAGTAAACTCTTTGATAAAGGATTAAAAGGGAAAGCAAAAGGTGAAATTAATTTATTGATTGCTGATAGAATAATTCCGGTTTATATTTCGCTGACATCATTATTTCCAGCAATTCCAACAGTTGGTGTAATTATATCTGACTTAACCGAAAAAAGAAAACAAGAAGAAATTCTCCAAATGAAAAATGCTGATCTGGAAACAAAGAACAGTGAACTTCAAGCATTCGCATACATTGCCAGTCACGACTTACAGGGACCACTTCGTAAAATTCAAATTTTCATATCACGCATCATAGAAAAAGAAAATCTTAATTTATCAGAAAATGGTAAAGAATATTTGAATAGGGTGCAGGATTCAGCACAGCGTATGCATGCACTCATTCAGGATTTACTCACCTACTCAAACACCAATATAGCAGAGCGGAAATTTGAAACCACCGACCTCAATGAGATTATTGAAGAAGTGAAGAATGATTTAAAAGAAGAAATAGATGCTCAACATGCCACCTTCGAGGCGACAGAACTACATGCACTAAACGTCATTCCTTTTCAATTTCGTCAAATCATGCAAAACCTAATAGGAAACGCCTTAAAGTTTATTAATCCTGAACAAACGCCACACATCATAATTAAAAGTGAAATAGCCGATGGCATAGCGTTCAACAACATTAGACTCTCCCCTCAAAAAAAATATTGTCATATTTCTGTTTCCGACAACGGCATCGGATTTGAACCGGAGTATAATGAAAAAATATTTGAAGTATTCTACCGCCTTAACACACATACAGAATACAAAGGAACAGGCATCGGGCTGGCTATCGTAAAGAAAATTGTAGAAAACCATGGCGGAATAATAACTGTCAACAGCTTGTTAAATAAAGGCACCACGTTCGATATTTATATTCCTGCTGCATGAATAAGACTTTAGGCAACTAAGAACACTGCAAGTTGAAGCGCATTTTATTGCCCTGTTATTCTAAGGTTCGCAATTTACTATGCGTGTTGGCGCGGGCACTTGGAGCTATTAATGAAACAGGATGTCTCTTGAGATCTAAATTCTCACTTCTAAAATCCCCCACCGATGAAGTCTTTAGCCTTGTGCCAATATTGGGAAGTATGAAGAAGGTTACAAAGCCGATATGAAAAAAATCACATCCTCGGACAAGGAATCATTTTGCTGCGAGTGTAGGAAGGGCGGTTGCCCATATAAACCAAAGATAATTCTATGCCGCCATTCGAGCGGCTGGCTCTGACGAGCGAAGAAAGATTAACATCATAATTCACCATGACTCTTAAAGTGGTGCGGTATTGATAGCCCGCCACCGGAATAAACGCGTCAACCATTCTGCCCGACAACCCAAACAAAACAGTATGTTCGGGATTGTTACCCTGCTGCGCTACGCTGTATCCGGCAATAACCGTAGCCAGCATTTCCTGTGCATTCTTTTGATAGCCCCACATGAGCGATGGCTCCAAATGTAGGCGATGATTTAAGCGCACAAAACTCACGACTATTATATTCGGGCGCACACCCAAACGATTGCTGAAATTGTAAAAGGTTTCGCGGGGGCGATTCAGGTGAAACATGCCTGCACCGATAGTAAAATTGAACTTATCATTGGGCGCATAAGACAAATTGATGCCCCCCGATAAATCGAAATACTTGTAGTTGTTTTCTCCGGTATTTTCTCCGCTTGCCAATGAGCGGTCGAAAAAAGAATCGCTCCATTGATTATCGAAATACAAGAAATCGTAGTCCACCATTTTTTGCACAAACATACCTGCTGCACCAATAGAGAGTGTGATTCGGTTTTCGTAGCCGAAAGTTTTGTGATATGCCATGCTAATACCCAGGCGCGTGGTGGAAAGATTACCATCGCCCGCACGGTCGTTGAGCGCAATGAATCCCAAACCGATTTTATCTTCTCCGAAAAGTTTTCCTTTTAATAAAGCCAAATCGGCATAGCCCGAAAAGGTGCGGTAGTTGGTTGGGCTGCCGCTGCGTGCCCAAGGCCATTGGTTTTTGTAGTTGCCCCCTACCCTATAGTCGGCATTGAACAAACCCGTGTTGGCAGGATTGTAATACAGCGGAGCCGCATAATACTGCGAAAAGTGCATATCCTGTGACATAGCGCTGTTTGCAAGCATAAATGAGGCAAGTAAGAAAATGATATGTTGTGTTGGTTTCATTTTTTGCGCTGTAAGCTGTTAGCGATTAGTTTTTTTTGTTTTTATGCATGATATTTTTTTCAACTTTTTGTCCCGTCAGCTAAAGCAGACGGCAATCTAACTTTTTTAGCCTCATCCCCCTCCGGGCTGTCCAAAAAGTCTGTCATGGTGAGCTTGTCGAACCATGAATACCTTGAAAACAAATATGCTTCGACAAGCTCAGCATGACAATTTTCAAAGTTTACCAAACTTTTTAGATAGCCCAACACACCCCAATTTTCAAACATAATCTTAAAAAAAAGGAAACATCATATTTCTCTTGTCGCATATCGAAAATCGCATTATCGAACTGTCGCATCATCGCAACAACGTTATATTTCCCTTCCTCAAACCCGTTTCGGTTCCGTTTTTAAATTTTGCTTTCAGAGTATATACATACACTTCTTTTTCCTGCGGAACGCCCTTGTAAGTTCCATCCCATCCTACATTAATGTCATTGCTTTCAAACACTATTTCGCCCCAGCGATTGTAAATTCTGAATTCCATTTCTTCTACACCATAACCTTTAACAAAAATCATATCATTGCTGCCATCGCGGTTGGGCGAAAAGGCATTGGCAACATCAATAACACCTCTGAAAACAATTCTCAATTGACGGCAAATCGTATCGGGGCAATCATACTCATTCCATGCCGTGAGGCAAGGATTAAATTCGCCTTCATCGTTGTAGCGATGCACAGGATTTGTTTGAGTAGAACTGCTGCCATCGCCAAAATCCCAATAATAGCGGGAAGCATTCCGGCTTAAATTATTAAACTGAATATCGGCAAACAACTCATACTCGGTGCTGTCGGTGCTGAAATCTGCCAATACATTGTTGGGAATGATTACAATGGTTATGCGCGAAGTGTCATAAACATTGCACGAAGTGGAATCAATAGAAATAAGTGTTACGGTATAGGTTCCGACATTTTCATAAACATTCACCGGATTTTCTTCGGAAGAAAAATTACCATCGCCAAAATCCCAAACATAATTCAATCCGGTAATTTGCGGGTCGAACTGCACCGACATAGGCGGACAACCCGTGTCCGCTTCGGCAATAAAACTATTACTGAATGCCGATTGAATGCGCACCCATTCATAAACGGTATCGGTCGGGTTGCAGGTTACGCTGCTGAGTGTGATTAATGAAACCAAATACAAGCCAGTGTCGGAATAGGTATGGGTAGGATTGGCTGCTGCCGAAGTGTTGCCATCGCCAAAATCCCACACATAAGCATCGGCATTGGTAGTGGTGCTTTGAAAATTCACCACATTATTATCACAGTCGCCTGTTAATATGTAATTGAACTGGGCAGTAATGCTATCATCACGGGCTATCACCACCACTATTGAGCTGTCCTTAGCAAAAAATGCTGCACAAGTAGTGTCTTCGGCATACACCGTAAAATAATAAGTGCCTGCTTCAACAATGTTCACCACCGGATTGCGACTGGTAGAAATATTTCCGTTTCCTAAATCCCAGTAAAAAATATCTACCGAAGAAGAAAAATCGCTGTCTAAAGTAATGGAAGCGGGCACACACAAATCGAAAGAGTCTTCAAGAAGTGTAATAAACACTCCATTAATGCGGTATTTAATAGCTCCCAGATTGCAATTGCGAATGGGGTTTCGGCTTTGGTTGGTAGTGGAAACTACTCCGGGCGTGGTGGGAAAATCGTTATTACCCCCGCAACCGGCACACACTGCCTGATAAATAGTGCCCCGCTTATCGAAACGACTGGTGCCTCCGTCCACATGCTCGCCACTGTTGGCTCCGCCAAAATTGGTGGCAAACACCAAAAACCTCGCATATTCCGAAAGCACCATGAAATAAAAATCTCTGCCGTCCACAGTTGGCTGACCATCAGGTGTAACGGGCATTCCGGCAGTGGTAAATCCGGCAGCATTGTAATTTGCCAGATTGTTATCGCCCCATCCGGCAATAAAAATGTTTTTGCAATTGTCCACCAAAAAAGCGGTGGGCGAAATATCCGGATCGCCATCACTTCTTCCGAAAGTGGTCGAAAACACCAAACTGTCGAGGGTAGAATTGAGACAAATAATAAACTGTCCGCTGTTGGGGTTGTTATATACATTTGAGAAAATCGGGAAATTTCCGGTGGTTTGTCCCAAAGCATACACATAACCATCTTCATCGGTATCTAAGAAAAATACCTGGTCGTAAGAAGCAGTTCCTATGTAAGTAGAAGTAATGAGCGAATCGCCATTGGGAGTCAACTTCACAATAAAACCATCTGAGAAGCCTCCGCGATAAGTGGCATTGTAGGCATTGGGCGTTACCGGAAAATTAAAACTGGTAGTGCCGCCACATACCAGCACATCGCCTGCATCATCAATCTTTATGGAATAGCCCGCATCATCATTAGCGCCACCCAAATAAGTGCTCCAAAGCATTTGCGTCAGGGTAGGATTCATTTTAAAAACACAGGCATCCTGATTGCCTGCCAAAATATTTTGATAAGCATTTGCCGTAACCGGGAAATTGGCAGATTGAGTGCTGGTGGTAACATAAATATTTCCTGCCGAATCAATAATTACTTCGCCCCGCGAATCATCGGCATAGTTGTATTTGGTGCCTCCGTAGAAATAAGGTGCGGGCGACATATTCGCTCCGTCTATACCCGTGCCGCCCACATAAGTGGAACCTATCAAAGCCGTTCCTGTGGCATTCAGTTTCGATACTACAATATCATATTGCCCCGAAAATCCGGTTTGGAAAGCATTTACAGTGGTGGGATAATTAAAAGAATTGGTTCTGCCCAAAATAATCAGGTTGCTGTTGCTGTCAACAATTAAACTATGCGGCTGCTCATTGTATTCGCCACCGATTAAAGTAGAATATAAAAACACCGAGCCATCGCTGCTGAATTTTGAAATGGAAATATCCGCGTTATATCCAATATCGAAATTGCCCACCGTTATTCCTCCGGCATACACACTTTGAAAAGCACCAGGTGTGGCAGGATAACCAACATCACGGGCAATACCTCCGGCATATAAGTTTCCGTCTTCATCATAAGTAGCGGTATAGCCGAAATTATCTGCCAGCGAACCGGTATAGCTCGAAAAAATCAATTCAGGGTCTATCACTAAAGCATGGTTAGCATCGAAGCCCGAGGGAAAAATAAATGAAACAGTTTTACCCGAAACCTTAAAAGCCGAAGGCACTTCAACTTGTTTTCCATTAATGATTTGATAAGTGAAAGGTTTCAGTTCCTGAATTTCGTTCACCGAAGTTGTGTAAAACAAATTGCCGTTTTTCAGAAAAATACTTTTTACACCTTCAAATTCCATTTGAATAATATCGGGATTTACACCCGGCTGAACGGTGAACTGATATTTCAGCCTTTGGTTTTTTTCTTCATACTGCAAATCAATACCTGTATAAATATTTCGGTATTCGAGCTTATTGAAACTCTGCACATTGGAAGCCCATCGGGAAGCATCGTTTCCGATGAAAAAATTCTGATAACCCTGCAAAGGAATCGAAGGTATCAATTCTGCATCGCGATTAGAATTTTTGAAATGCATATAAAAAGCGTGATGCCTTAAATGAAGTGTATCCCATTCATTATTGAGTTCGGGCGCGTGTAAGTGCTTGTGTTCATGTACGCGCTCCATGTCTGCTTCATGAATGAAATGATAGGTTAAACGATTCTTCTCAAAGAAAAGAGAACCGTTATTGATTTTGAGTTTATATTGAACATTTACGTTCCATTGACCTTTGTTTTCGGTAATGCGCACACTGCCTGTTTCACCGGCAAACAACAAGCCTACATTCAAGACGAATAAAACAAAAATATATGCCCAGCTTCGTAACATGGAGTTAAGTTACGAAAATGGGCGACATTCCAAACAATTTAATAGGTATTAATAAATGATAAAACTCAAAATGTGCATGGTTGCAAATAGTTAAAAGTTTTATGAACTCGAATATTCAAATTAATTTTAGTAAAAATTATTGTCCAATGAAAAAAATACTGATTGTTTTAATTGCTTCGTTATTGGTTTTTTTAGCGAAAGCACAAAGCCCCACTTGGTCAGACAACATAGCCAAAATAGTTTATGCCAATTGCACCCCATGCCATCATCCGGGCGGATTGGCTCCTTCTTCTTTTTTAACTTATCAAAACACGGTTCCTTATGCCGGTATAATTCGCTTTGCAGTTAATAACCGCATTATGCCCCCTTGGCCTGCCGACCCCAATTACAAAAGATATGCGCATGATTTGGTGCTGACTAACGATGAAATTACCGCTATTGACCAATGGGTTACCAATGGCGCTCCTTCAGGCGATTTGCGATTTGCTCCTGCTACACCTTCATACAACACCAACACACAACTCGGAACAGTTGACCTTTCATACCAAATGCAAACTTTCACGGTTCCGAACAACGGAGATGTGTATCGAAATTTTGTTATCAATACCGGTCTTTCACAAACTACTTTTATTACCGCTATAGAAGTTATTCCGGGAAATCCGGAAATTGTTCACCATGTATTGGTGTTCATGGACACTACAAGCAATGCCATAAACCCAAATAGTGGAGGCGGCACAGGTTCTAATGCTTCGCAATTAATTTATGGCTTTGTGCCCGGGGCCCAACCTTATTTTACACCACCGGGAACAGGGTTCAGATTTCCGCCTAATACTCGTATTATATTTCAAATGCACTATGCGCCCGGTAGTCAGGGAATACAAGACAGTACCCGAATCAATTTCAAAACTTCCTCAGCTCCGGTTCGACAAATTACAGTAGTTCCATTACTCAATCATTGGACTTCTATGATAAATGGACCTTTAAGTATTCCAGCCAACACTACACGAACATTCCATCAGCAGTTTTCTGTTCCTTTTACCGCGACCGTGCTTTCCGCCTGGCCCCACATGCACATGGTGGGCAAAAGCATTATCAGTTATGCCACCACTGCCAGTAATGACACCATAAGATTTGTAAACATACCCAACTGGGATTTTCATTGGCAAATGAATTACACTTTCCCAAATACAGTGCGTGTTCCTTCCGGCTCGGTGCTGCGTGCCACTGCCTATTACGACAATACGGTCAATAATCAGCACAACCCTAATTCACCACCGCAAAATGTTACATCGGGCGAGGGAACCGGAGACGAAATGATGATGGTTTTTTTTGCTTATATGCCTTACATGAATGGCGATGAAAACTTGATTGTTGACAAAAGAATTATTCCGGAAGGCGCAACCACTTTTTGTGACGGACAATCGGTAGAACTCAAAACCAT
The DNA here is from genome assembly GCA_964518215.1 of uncultured Chitinophagaceae bacterium. Lineage (GTDB taxonomy): Bacteria > Bacteroidota > Bacteroidia > Chitinophagales > CAIOSU01 > CAYSGX01. The sequence continues at coordinate 1,155 of CAZFFP010000080.1, read as the reverse complement.
TGAAGGCAACGGATACAACTATCAATGGTATAAAAATGGAAGCATTATTAATGGAGCGAATAACGCATCTTTTAATGTCACTCAAGCAGGCAGCTATACAGTTTCCATTACGCTGGGTCCAAACAATGCCGTTTCAGACCCTGTGGCAGTTATCGTAAATCCGACCCCTACTGCCACAATAACACCACCTTCCACAACTATTATTCCTGCCGGAGGAAGCATTGTTTTGGAAGCAGCCACCGGAAGTGGGTATGCGTACAGATGGTATAAAGATGGCGCATTAATTAACGGTGCTAATTCTTCAACATACGCTGCCAATACTTCGGGTGTATATAATGTAGAAGTGTTCAACGGATGCTATGCGGTTTCCAATCCTGTTTCGCTTACCACATCCGGAAGTAACCATACGGTGGCAACTTCAGCTCAACCTATTTCGGGAGGTGCCACAACCGGTGACGGAACTTATGCTGCGGGAAGCACTGCCACAGTTACTGCTACTGCCAACATGGGTTATGTTTTTGTGGAATGGAGAGAAAACGGAACTGCTGTCAGCACTGACCCATCATATTCCTTTATGATTACAGCCGACAGAAGTTTAGAGGCAGTTTTCGACCAGTCGGTGGGCATTGCTGATTTCTCAGGAATGGAAAACATCTCAGTATTTCCTAACCCAAGTTCGGGAATAGTTTATTTTTCCAAAGCCGATAATTGTGATTTGAAAGTGTTCAATGCTTTGGGACAATTGGTATATGCTTCGAAAATAAACGCTCACAATAGACAAATTGAGTTGAAACATTCGGGCATTTACATTGTGAAACTTACTTCATCCGATGGGCAAACGGTTACCAAGCGGTTGGTAGTGGAAGCGAAATAGAGATGTTTTTAGCTGTTTGCCTTTAGCCTTTAGCTATCAGCCGTAAGAAGTTGGCAGTTTACAGTTCGCAGTTTGCAGTAGAAAGTAAACTGTCGTCTGTTGTCCGTAAACCATTTGCGCTCATCGCCCGTCAGCTAAAGCAGACGGTAATTTTGTTTTGCTTTGATGTAAGGGTTTTTCGCTTGCCGGTTTAGCCGTTAGCTGTTAGCTTTTAGCACTTAGCAGCATGAACTGTCGTCTGCGGTCTGTCGTCCGTTAACCACTATACAAATGCCTTCAAC
>CAZFFP010000079.1:17005-18469 GCA_964518215.1 uncultured Chitinophagaceae bacterium | reverse complement strand
GACCGAAGTTTCATTTTTTGCAAGCGCGAAAAATCGAGCAGGGTATCGTATTGTTTCACCACCTTTTTTCTTGTTTCCAAAATATCCTTCATATACGGGAGCAATGCCAGCCCCATAGCCGCTTGTAACTCTGAGAGTTTGCCATTAATTCCAAGCCCATAATACGAGTAAGGATGTTTGTGCCCGAAATTATGACTGAAGTATATTTTATGAAACAGTTCGGCATCTTTACAAAACACTGCGCCACCTTCGCCTGTATGAAACAGTTTAGTGGCATGAAAACTACAAGAGCTTACATCGCCATATTCGAAAATGCTTTTGCTTTTGTATTGCACCCCGAAACTATGTGCGGCATCGTAGATGATGTGCAGTTTGTGCTTTCGGGCAATGGTTTCTATGGCTTCTATATTGCAGGGATTTCCAAACACATGGGTTGCCAGAATACAGGTGGTTTTTTCGGTAATAGCTGCTTCAATTTTGGTTTCGTCTATGGTGAGATGTTCGGAGTCTATATCTACAAAAACCGGAGTGCAGTTTTCCCAAACAATAGCCGCGGTGGTGGCTATATAGCTGAAGGGCGTGGTGATAATTTCGCCTCCTTTGCCCAACAGTTTCATGGATATCTGCAAAGGCACGGTACCGTTGTTGGTAACCAAAATATTGTTGACGTGTAAGTATGCTTTCAGTTTTTCCTCTAATTCTTTCACCAGTTCGCCCCGGTTAGTGAGCCATTCGTTGGCATAGGCTCGCTGCACCTGAGCCATGTATTCATGAATAGGAGGAAGAAAAGATTTGGTTACGGGAATCATTGGATTTTAATTCTATAATCCTTATCTAACATGCCGCCTTTTTTAATAAAAGCAAACTCACATAACCACAAAACCTTATTATCGAATGGTCTATTCAAGTCAGTAATATCAAAAAACCGAAAACCCAATTCATCCATCACTTTTAGAACTTCAAGAGTATTGTTTTTTATTTCGGTATTCATGATGCCAACTTCAACCAACACCACTTCTACACTTTCTGCCAATGTTTTTTTGGCTCCCTTCAGCACCTCTAAATCCAACCCCTCTGCATCAATTTTTAATATATCCGGTCGTGGCAGCTGATTTTTTTCAATAAAATCATCCAGCATCACAATCGGCACTGTTATTTGCGAAAAGCCCCTCAAATGGGCTTCTTCTTCAGAAAACCTGAAAGAACAACTATCGTCTCGATCATGAATAGTAAAAGATAATTCAGCATTTTGACTCCCAACCCCAACTTTAAATAGCTTAAACTTTTTGTTTTTCAGATTCTCCTTAATGTTTTCTTCAAGTCTGACTTGCGGCTCAAATAAATAAAAATGAGCATCCGGGAAAAAAGTCATGCACTCTTTTGTCCAGGTACCTTTATTTGCACCAATGTCAAAAATATATCTTGGCTGAAATCCTTCGTTTTTTAGGATAGTATAAAAATTAT
>CAZFFP010000079.1:14638-16905 GCA_964518215.1 uncultured Chitinophagaceae bacterium | reverse complement strand
TGACGCTATTGTCTGAATAAACAACATCTTTTTCTTGTGTAAGATTGAATTTTTGGTAGTATAAACTTATTCCTTCGCCAACATCTTTTCCATTAAACAATTCGCGCCCTTTATCTAAAAGCAAAATGCTGCTGCACATTCTTGATACCATTGGCATACTGTGGGAAACAAAAATTAATGCTGTGTTTGGCAAGATGGTATCTATTTGTTTGAAACACTTCAACATAAAGCCCAAATCACCCACTGCCAATACTTCATCTATCAACAATATATCAGGTTCCATTTGGGCAGCCACAGCAAAGCCCAGTCGCACTTTCATGCCGCTGCTGTAATACTGCACCGGCATGTCGAGAAATTCACGTATTTCTGAAAACTCAATAATTTCTTCAAGTTTGGCATTTACTTCTTCCTTAGTAAAACCCAAAACGGCAGCATTATTATATATGTTTTCTCTGCCGGTAAGCACCGGGTTAAAGCCTGCCCCCAACTCAATTAAAGCGCCTACCCTGCCGCGCATTTCAATATACCCTTGGTCGGGATAGAATAAACCGTTCAGCATTTTGAGTAAAGTGCTTTTTCCTGCTCCGTTGTGACCAATAAGTCCCAAGCATTCGCCTTTTCTAACTTCAAAACTAATGTTCTGCACCGCCCAAAATTCATCGGGTCTTAGGGTTGCAGATTTCTGAACCCCTAATATTTCAGAGGTGAGATCATGTACGCCATACTTCAGTGATTTTCGCAAGTTTTTGCAAAACTTTTTGGATACACCTTCCGCCTTTATCAAAACTTCGTTTGCCATAGTTTTAAGAGCTCATTCTTTCAGTTAATATAGGCATGGCGAGCCGGAAAACTGCCCACGCAAAAAACAATAGTGCCAAGGCAATAATATTCACAATGACAAAATACAAAGTCCAAGGGTTTTCCATGCCTATGAGCCATGACCGGCTGGAGGCAATAACGGGTGAAAGCAAATTAATTTTAAAGACAAACGCACTGATGCCCTCTTTTGGAAAAGGTAGCACAACCGGGGCAAAATACATTAAAAACTGTGTTACCAACGGTATGGCTTTGCCGACATCTCCATAGAGAGTACCCAAAGGAGCCAAAAACAATCCAAAGGATAAGCCCACTAAAATGATGGATATAATACCAATAGGGAAAAGCAAAATAGTCCAATCTATTGTGGAAGAAAAAAGAAAAGCTACAGGTATTAATAAGGCAACCTTGATAGCTGCGTTGAAAATTGTTTTAAGCAGCCCACTAATAATAATTGCTTCTCTCGGAAAATTAAGCTTAGTGAGTAACCCTTTGGCAGCGTTTACCTCAACAATAGGAGACTGAAAGGCTTCTGTGAAAATTTGCCACATCATAGTGCCGGTGAAAACATACAAGGCATAGTTCATGCCTGTATCGGCCACCGTCACAATGCCACTACCCTGCAGAAAAATCCAGATGATGGTGTTCATTAGCGGCATAATAAACGCCCATACATATCCTAGAAGCGACTGCCGGTACATGGCTTTTATGTCTCGTTTAGCAAGCGTAAATGCCAAATGAAGAGATAGGCGCATATCTGTGTTCATGCCCTGAAACAGTCTGCCAAAGCCCCTTTTTTTTACATCGCTGCTGTAAACTTTAACACCACTATGAATCATAGCCACAAAAATATTTGAACACTATATGTAGTTAGATTGTGTAAAAGTAGGTAATATTTGATGAGTGATGCCTCGATTTATGGTAATTTTACAATGCATTAAACAGGATACCATGAAGATTAAATGGTTTACAGTGAAGACACTCTTGTTTTTTATATTAACGCTTTTGTGCATTTTTTCCTCGTTTGCTCAAACCGGTGTTTCAATTATCTTTCCTAAAAATGGTTTTGTTACCAATCGAACAGAAGTAAATTTTATTTGGAATGTTGTTCCTAACTCCACAAGCTATACCATTGAAATATCAAAAACTATAGATTTTTCGTTTATAGACACTACTCATGTAACTCTTAACTCAGATTGGGTTTGCGGCAATCTGCAAAAGGGACATAGGTATTATTGGAGGGTATCTGCCAATAATAGCAATTTTTCGATTCCTGCTTCATTTAGCATTATTGATTTACAGAATATAGGGAACCAAGTGCTCCACTTAAGAGCCGATACACTAATTACAAAAAATGCTACTGATTTTGTTTCTTCTTGGAGGAACACAGTGAACCCCGGCATTGCCTTCAACCAAAATACTGCCGCCTCTCAACCCAGATGGATGGCCAC
>CAZFFP010000079.1:0-14538 GCA_964518215.1 uncultured Chitinophagaceae bacterium | reverse complement strand
ACCTCCGTTTCAAATACGCCCCGCCCGTTAATCTTGGACCCGATATCAATATCGCATATGGTGTATGCCCACTGGTCATTAATGCCACCAAAGATTATTTTCAGACATACTCATGGTCTGGCCCTCAGGGGCTTACTTCTTCAGCTGCTTCTTTGAATATACTTCGCCCTGGCACTTATTCGATTACGGTAACTGATATATTCGGATATGCTTCTTCAGATACCATCAATATCAGTTTGCCGCAAAGACCGCTGCTTACAGGCAACCAATATGTTTGCCTCAACCAACCTAAAACTTTCACCATAGACTCGCTGCCCAATTATATTTATGTATGGAATGCCAACGATACTACCCGCTCATTTACCACCGGCAACCCGGGAACATACTTTTACAATATTTACGATACATTGGGATGCGCTTATACAGATTCCATAGAGGTAATTATTGACAGTATTGAAACCCAATTAGACCTTGGTCCCGACCTAGACCTCTGCACCGGAAATAAATTATTTCCTGTAAATACCGGTAATTACCCTATAACCTCTTACTTATGGTCCACTCAGGAAACCACGCCTTTTGCCACCGTTGGAGCCAATTCGGGTTTTTATAGTGTAACGGTTACCAACTCCAACGGCTGCACGGCACAAGACATCGTGTTTGTGAATGTGCTGGGCTTTGCGCCTCAACCCAACTTCTCCTACACTGATACCTGCTTTGGCAATGCTACTCAATTCACTGATTTAACTACCGTGCAAGGTGGCGCTGTTGATGAGTGGGCTTGGCATTTCGAAGTCGCTGATTCGGCTTTTATTGCTAATCCTTCGCATGTATTCAGCAATTATAACAGTTATCAGGTAACACTTTGGGTGCATACCACAGACGGATGTGCCGAGTCCATAACCAAAACAGTTATCATAGAGCCATCGCCCGAAGCCAACTTAACTGCCGGCATATCTTGCGCCAACACCGAAACCCGATTTATTGATATCAGCACCGTTCCCTATACCAATATCACCTCTTGGGAATGGGATTTTGGAGGCACCGGAAATTCAACGCAACGCAATCCGCAACACGTATTCCCTGCACAGGGCATTTATATCGTAACCTATAAAGTAACTACCAACAAAGGTTGTACTGACGAAATTACGCGCTCCATCGAAGTGTATCCCGAGTTGATTGCCGACTTCGAAGCAGCACCATTATGTCTGGGAAATCCCACTCGGTTTACAGATAAATCGCTTTCCTTGTCTATTGTTGCCCAAAAGTGGGATTTCGATGATGGCTTCAGTTCTACATTAAAAAACCTTACCCGACTTTTCCCCGACACGGGAAGCTACGAGGTGAAACTGACAGTTACCAATGCCATCGGCTGTGTGAGCGATACTATCAAAACTATTACCATTTATGATTCGCCCGAAGCAGACTTTACAGTTGAAAATTTATGTGTTGGCGAAGTAATTCAGTTCAATGATGCTACTGATACTCAAGGCGATTCTATTATTCTTTACTATTGGAATTTTGGTGATGGCTATCCTGAAATAAAAGCTTTGAATCCGCAGTATCGCTACGATTCTATAGGAACTTATCAGGCAAGTCTGAAAATTTTATCGGCTTCCGGCTGTTCCGATAGTATTACCAAACCGGTTACCATCTATCCTTTACCCGAAGCTGATTTTCGCTTCACTCCCGATTTTGGCGGAGCGCCTCTTACCGTATTTTTCAGTAATGAAAGTTCTGCCGATGCCGCGGTATTTCGATGGGAATTCGAAGTGCCTTCCGGCAATATTTCTTTGGAAGAAAACCCATCATACATTTTTACTCAAAACGGCAGTTTTGATGTGCTTCTGGAAATAGAAACAGCGCAAGGCTGTAAAGATTTTATAGTAAAAACAGTATCGGTAGTTCCTTCGCTGCTCGATATTGCCGTAACCAATGTGATAGTGAATCAGGAACTGATGAATGATGGCAATTACAAAGTGATTACCGTGGCTAAGGTGAGAAATCTGGGTACGCGCAATGTTTCTTATTTCGACATTTTGAATCAGATAGGCGATGGGGCTACAGTGGTGGAATCTTGGGAAGGATTTTTGGAACCGGCTCAGGCAATCAATTATGCATTTGAAAGCAAGTTTGTTTCGGCATTGGAAAGAAACAGAACCTTTGTGTGCGTAGAAGCCCGTAACCCTAACGGAGAGGAAGATGACAATCCGCTCAACAATAAATTTTGCATAGCGCTCGAAGACCAAATCAAAATTCTACCCTTGTATCCGGTGCCTGCCGACCAATTGCTGAATATGGATATTATTCTTCCGAAAAATGCTGCCCTGAAAATTGAAGTATTCAATGTATTGGGTGCACGCATGAATGCTGAAGAAGTGGAATTGATAAAAGGGTTCAACCGGCTCACGCTCAATACTGCGCGCTATGCGGCTGGTATTTATTTAATTAAGTTCTCTTACGAAGAAGAAGTTTATGAGCGCAAGTTTGAAGTGCTGAGATAGCCTGCGTGATGGCGGATTTCGGATGGCGGATTTTAGAGTTTAGAATTTTGAGTTTAGAGTTTAGAAGTAAGATTTACTGATGGTGTTTAAGTTTGAAAAAATCCTCCTTGCCAACTGTAAACTGATAACTGCAAACTTCTTATGTCTGAATCACGGATTCAACAGATTACAGGATTACACGGATTAGCAGAATGTTAATGATTGCCCACTATATCATTTCGGATTTCTGATTTTAGAATTTTGAGTTTAGAGTTTAGAAGTAAGATTTACTGATGGTGTTTAAGTTTGAAAAAATCCTCCTTGCCAACTGTAAACTGATAACTGCAAACTTCTTATGTCTGAATCACGGATTCAACAGATTACAGGATTACACGGATTAGTAAAAAATTAATGACTACAATTATTCCATCCGAATAATCTGCGGTTCTGACAATTGCCTACTGTTTACTGCAAACTGTAAACTGCCCACTATAAACTCTTGCACGCTCTTCAAGAAAATTTTTGGATTTTTGAGCACGTTTCAAAAAATAAAACTCACACGAAATGAACTATTTAAAACCCTTCAACAATATTCTCGAAACCATCGGCAACACACCATTGGTGAGGCTGAATGCTATTGTAAAAGAAATTCCCGCTACGGTTTATGCCAAAGTAGAAACCTTCAATCCGGGCAACAGCATTAAAGACCGTATGGCTATAAAAATGGTGGAAGATGCCGAGAAGGCGGGCTTGCTGAAACCCGGAGGAACCATTATTGAAGGCACTTCGGGAAATACCGGAATGGGCTTGGCAATTGCCGCCATCATTAAAGGCTACAAATGTGTGTTCACTACTACCGATAAGCAATCGAAAGAAAAAGTTGATGCGCTCAAGGCATTTGGCGCTGAAGTAATTGTTTGCCCCACCGATGTGGACCCCGAAGACCCGCGCTCTTATTATTCGGTATCATCGCGATTGGAAAAAGAAATTCCCAACTCGTGGAAAGCCAATCAGTATGACAACCCATCGAATGCGCAGGCACATTACGAAACCACCGGACCCGAAATATGGGAGCAAACCGGAGGAAAGATAGACCATTTCGTAGTGGGCGTTGGCACAGGCGGCACTATTTCGGGAGCGGCAAAATTTTTAAAAGAAAAAAATCCGAATATCAAGGTTTGGGGCATCGATACTTATGGTTCTATTTTCAAAAAATATAAAGAAACGGGGGTTCTCGATAAATCAGAAATATACCCCTACATCACCGAAGGCATTGGCGAAGATTTCCTTCCTCAAAATGTTGACATCGATCTGATTGACCATTTTGAAAAAGTAACCGATAAAGATGCCGCCATCATGACCCGCGAAATTGTGCGCAAGGAAGGTATTTGGGCAGGAAACTCTGCCGGAGCCGCTATTGCGGGTTTGCTGCAACTCAAAGAGAATTTTAAAGAAGGTGAAGTGGTGGTGGTGGTGTTTCACGACCATGGTTCACGCTATGTGGCTAAAATGTTTAACGATGTGTGGATGCACGAAAAAGGATTCTTCGATAAAAAAGGAATCACTGCCAAAGACATTACCTCCAACCGGAAAGGAATTGAGTTGATTACCGTTGACAAAAATGAGCCGCTGAAAAATGTTTTGGGCATGATGAAAGCTAATGATTTTTCGCAAATACCCGTTACGGAAGACGGGCGCATTGTAGGCTCTGTTACAGAAATGCTGGTGTTCAATAAAATAATTGCTGAACCTTCATTGAAAGAACAGCCGGTGGGCAGCGTCATGCAACCGGCTTTTCCTTTTGTAGATATTTCAACTCCGATAGATGACCTTGCGGCAATGCTGAAATCTGAAACAGATGCCTTGTTGGTGAAGGATTTTAAACAGGGAACCACTTTTATTATTACCCGCTACGATGTGCTGGATGTTTTGGCGCAATAAAAAGTTAATCTTCCAACGGGTCTAAAAACAAACCTAATTGTTTCAACAGGGTGTCGCGATGTTGCGGTTGGTCATAAAGTTTTCGCAATAAAATTACTTGTGTGGTGAACCCTCCACGCACCGAATCGTTTCCGGTTTCAATCAGCCAGTCTTCTATTTGTTCGGTGGTGATTTGATAAAATTCGGGATATTGCAAATAAGGTCGTTCGTTTCCTTTGTTAATATCGGTGAGTTGTAGCACATCGCCCTCCACAAACTTCACCCTGCCCCAGATATGTTCTGTTTCGTTTTTATTGTTGGTGTATTGAAAACGAACAAAACTTTTTTCTGGAAATTTTTTTTGCTCCAAAATAAAAATATCTAAAGTTTTTGCCGCCTTTTGTTTTGCCTGAAGCAGCAACGGGTCAGAAGGGTCGAGATATTCTAAAGAGGCAGGTTCCTTTTGCCCTAAAATTCCTACAATAATAATAAAGGCAAATAAAGAAGTGATGATGAGAAAAATTTTTACGGGCAGGTCTATTTTTTTCATAAGAAAGTGTTTTTTGGAAATTTCATATACTGCGAAAGTGTTCTAACTTGCGATTCACTTTTAAAAAAGATTGGTTCAAAATTATGCAAATCATTAATCCCGCCACCGAAGAAGTTATTGCAACCTTACAACCCGACAGCAAAGAAACTGTTTCACAAAAATTTGAATCGGCAAAAAATGCTCAGCGCAACTGGAAGCATATTTCACTTCAAATCAGGATTGCCGCACTTGAAAAATTTTCAGCATTGCTCGAAAAAAATAAGGAATCACTCGCTCACACGTTGAGTTCTGAAATGGGAAAACCGGTGCAGCAGGCGCTCAACGAAATTAGCGGAGCACGAGGCAGGATTCAGTTTTTTTTAGACCACAGCGAAAAATGGTTGAGCGATGAATGGCTGTTACAAGACCCCGGCATGAGCGAAAAAATTGCTTTCGAGCCTCTGGGTGTCATAGCCAATATTTCCGCATGGAATTATCCTTATTTGGTGGGCGTGAATGTTTTTGTTCCGGCACTGATTGCGGGCAATGCTGTTTTATATAAACCTTCAGAATATACTACCCTTACGGGAATCGAAATTGAAAAACTCATGCACGAAGCGGGCGTTCCCAAAGAAGTTTTTCAAGTGGTGATTGGAGCCAAAGAAGCCGGAGAAGCTTTGCTGGAACTTCCTTTGGACGGATATTTTTTCACCGGAAGCTATAAAACCGGACAATACATTTACCAAAAAGTGGCACCTAAAATGGTTCCTTGCGGAATGGAGTTGGGTGGAAAAGACCCCCTGTATATTACAGACGAAATTTCAGACATCAACAATGTTGCAGCAGGCACTGCCGATGGTGCTTTTTATAATAACGGACAAAGTTGTTGTGCCGTTGAGCGCATCTATGTGCATGAAAAAGTTTACGATGCTTATGTAGATGCTTTTGTGAAAGAAGTAAAAAGTTACAAAGCCGGTTTGCCTACAGAAGAAGGTGTTTATGTAGCGCCACTCACCCGTAAAGAACAATTGGATTTTTTAGAATTTCAGGTAAAAGATGCTTTGGAAAAAGGCGCAACACTGCTCACCGGAGGCAAGCGTATGGACAGAAAAGGCAACTACTTTGAGCCGACTGTATTGAGTAATGTTACCAACGATATGAGCGTGATGAAAGACGAATCGTTCGGACCGATTATCGGCATCATGAAAGTGAAAGATGATAACGAAGCCATCCAACTCATGCTCGATACCGAATACGGACTCACTGCCGCGGTGTATTCAGATACTTATGAAAGAGCGCAACCCATTTTAGAGCAAATGGATTCGGGCACTGTTTATTGGAATTGCTGCGACCGCCTCAGTCCGCAATTGCCCTGGAGCGGCAGACGGCATTCTGGTTTCGGCTCCACGCTTTCTTATATGGGCATACGCGCTTTTGTGAAGCCCAAGGCTTGGCAATTGAGAGGGAAGGTGAAATAAATTTAAGGCTCTGTTTGATAATATTTCCTGAAAATGGAATACAAAGCAATCATCACGCATAGCGCTCCTAAAACTAAAAACGATTTAGAAAGCGCCATAAATTGATTATTAAGAAACAACAGAAAACTGCTCAGCGAAAGCACAATGCTGCTTGCCGAAAGGATGAGTTCTTTGGTGAGCGGATACATAATGATTGGTTTTGGTGGTTGTAAAGGAAAAAATGCCCTGGTACGATTCGCATCATATCAGGGCGCAAAAGAAAGCAGGGCTGATGAAGCCTTCTTTTGGATATTTTTAGTCTTTTTCAGATTGGTCAGTTCCTACAATAGCGAGATACTCTTCTCCATATACCGTAATGAGTTTTTCGTGATGTTCTTGCATCAAAGCAATTTCCATTGCTTCCGCATCAGATACTTTCATGTCGCTTGTAATCAAGCCGAGCGCTAATAAAAATGAAATCAGAATTTCCATATTCGTTGTTTTTTAATGTTGTTAATGAATTTCGATACGAATATGGAGGCGTAAAAGCCGCAAAAAAAGGCAAAGTAATCCTATTTTTGACACTTAAAAAAGGTATCAATTAATATATATACTACTGTATATCAGCAGTATGTGTCAATTTTGTGAAGTCAATATTGACACACGCCAGATAGTAGCGTTGAAACAATACACAGGTATAATCGTTGTTGGTCAGCTTATTTTCATGCTACTTTATTTAATAATTACACTATTCCTTAAAATACTACCCTGCAATATTATTTTTATGATGCCAATAAAACATACCCGATATGATGTTATTATTGACACGGACATTGCCCTATAAACTATTCTAATCTTCTGAAAACCAATTGTTATGCTATGAAAAATTTGACACACATCATTAGCTCACTAAAGTCGGGCGAAATAAAAATGGTTCGGAAATACTATAAATACATGGTAGAGGTGAGAGATGCCGATAAAAGACAAAAACTGTTTGAATTAGCCAAAAGAAACCCCTCTATTGATGATGAGGAAGCCTGCAAAATACTTTATAATAAAGGCTTGCACTCGGGCTTCAGCCAGTTGAAAAAACGATTGAAACAGGATATTTTGAATATTCTTCTGCTTCAGGATAGCAGCAGAAGATTTAATACACCTTATGCGCAGGCGGAATTTGATGTGAGAAGAATGATTATTGAAGGCGATATTCTCATTTCGAGAGGAATTTCGGATGAAGGAGTAAGATTACTTGAAAAAGCTGTTAGTATATCTAATCAATACGAATTATACTCAGAGAACATAACCGCTAATGAAATTCTTTTAACTCATTTGTCATTCAAGAAAGGCATAAAAGAATATGATAGAATAAATCGAAAAATATTAGAAGCAATTGAACTACAAAGAAGTTTGTCAAATGCAAAGGATTATTATCACAAAATTCTAGTGCCACATCTTTTTAAAATTAAAACCGAAACAGATGTCATTTTTCATGCTAATACTGCAATCAACGAATTGAAACAATTTGGGTCAAATATTTCGCATTCAAAAATTAGATACTACTATATATACATTCAAATTTTTTATTTTAATCTTAAAAAGCAGTATAAAGAATCTTATGAGCAATCGAAACAATTTTTGGAATTAGTATTAAGCAGTAAAGCAATTCATTCCAAACGCAACATCGCGGATGCTCAATTGCAAGCCGCATTCAGCTCTTTACAATTAGGTAGATTTAAGCAATCTGCTACTCACTCCAATGAAGCCCTCAAAAACTTTAAAAAAGGACTCATCAATGAACTTACTACGCTCGAAATATTATTTCTGGCTCATTATTACAATAATGATGTGAAGCAAACTGAAGAAATTTTACAACGAGGATTGGAACACCCTAAACTTCAATCGAATGCTTTGCTTCCGGCAAAATGGCACTATTATAAAGCCTGTTTATTATTCAGCAGAAAAAAAATAAACGAAGCGAATATGGCGCTCAACGATTGCACTTATCTGCTCGAAGACAAAACCGGTTGGCTTTATGGTTACCGCATACTCGAAATGATGATTATGTTAGAAAACGGAACTGAATTTTTGACAGATAATAAAGTACTCAACTTCAAAAAAAACTTAGCCAAATATAAAGGCGCCAATGCCGACCGTGCTAAAGCCATCTTGAAAATTTTAGAAACTTTGGTGCGTAAGCATTATGATTACAACCGCACTGCACAAATTAAAAAAGCCGAACTAACACTTCTTTCAGAAGCCAAAGACAAATTTCTTTGGGAACCGATGGGATGGGAATTAATTCGCTTCGAGCAATGGTTTAATTCAAAACTGAAACAGCGTGGAGACAAAAAAAACACATGATTTTTTTATGGGCGAAGCCTTGAAAGAGGCACGTTATGCTTTCGAAGAAGATGAAGTACCGGTAGGTGCGGTTATTGTTTCGGGCGAAAAAATAATAGCCAAGGGACACAATCAGGTAGAACGATTGAAAGACCCTACAGCACATGCCGAAATGTTGGCTATTACTGCTGCCACACACGCTATGGGAGGAAAATATCTCGAAGGTTGCACCATTTATATTACCGTTGAACCCTGTTTGATGTGTGCTACTGCATTGTTCTGGAGCAAAATTTCACGGGTAGTTTTTGGCGCTTCAGATAATCGCTACGGGTTCACTAATTTTTCCGAGAAAAAAATATTTCCCGATGCTATAGAAATCATTTCAGGCATTCATCAACAACCTTGCTCTCAATTGATGAAAGATTTTTTCAAACAGAAACGCTGATAATTTCAATCTCTCCAAACCAAATAAACCAAATAAGTTACATAGCTGAGAACAAATATAACTCCGCGTACACGCCCGATTTGTTTTTCTTTACGCACCAATATGAAAAGAAACAAAAGTAAGGCAGACAATATAGTGATGCAGATATCAATATTGCTTTTTTCAGGGGAGGTAAACGGAATAGGATGTATAACAGACCCTAAACCCAGTATCCAAAAAATATTAAAAATGTTGGAACCCACCACATTGCCCACAGCTATATCGGTTTGCCTTTTGTATGCAGCAATAGCAGATGTTGCCAATTCGGGAAGCGAAGTGCCTATAGCCACTATCGTAAGCCCGACTAATTTTTCACTCATACCCAAAGCAATTGCCATTTCAACCGCGCCATCTACCACCCATTTGCCGCCAAATATCAGCCCTACAATTCCTACAATTACCATCAGCAATGCTACCCACATACTATAGGTAGTTCCTTCATCATCTTCATCTGCTTCATTATTACTGTTTTTGCTCGATGCATATATGTAATACATAAACACTATAAAGAAACACAAGAGCACTATTCCATCGGTGCGTCCCAATAAATTGAAATCTTTATTGTCGAAAAATATATCGTTCACCAACACCGCAAGCAATGCACTTGCTAACAGGTTGAAAGGTATTTCATACAAAATGGTGGTGCGTTGCACACGCAAAGGATAAATGATGGCGGCAATACCGAGAATCAAAAAAACATTGGCGATGTTGCTGCCCAATATATTTCCAATAGCGATGTCGCTGCTGCCCTTCATGCCGGAATATATATTCACAAACAATTCGGGAAGTGAAGTGCCGAAAGCAACAATAGTTAATCCTATTATAAGGTTTGAAATATTGAATCGTTTGGCAATAGCCTTAGAGCCATCTACCAACAAATCAGCCCCTTTCACCAAAATAACAAAGCCAACCGCGAATAAAAAATATGTGAGCATATCAGAAAAGAAAATTGGAGCGAAATTAAAGTTTTGCCGACAATTAATTTTTTGTAAAGTATGCGAGGGTGTAAGACATTTTGCAGCGCTTTTAAAAACCCGCAAGGTTTTTAATGAAGTTTCCTACATAACATTTTACACCGGAATTAAACCTTGCGGGTTTAACTGTGCATTCTGTCCTACACCCGTATGCGATAATTAAAACTTCCCTTCGAGAAATTTTGCAGTGTATGAATTTTTTATCGAAACAATTCCTTCCGGCACTCCTTCATACAATAAATACCCCCCCTGCTCTCCGCCTTCAGGACCCAAATCAATAAGCCAGTCAGCGCTTTTAATCACATCAATATTGTGTTCTATTACCACAATGGTATGTCCTTTTTCTATGAGCGCGTTGAATGCTCCCAACAAAATCTTGATGTCGTGAAAATGCAAACCTGTGGTAGGTTCATCGAAAATAAACAGCACCGGATGCGATACACTTCCTTTGCCGAGATATGAAGCTAACTTCACCCGTTGCGCTTCGCCACCGCTCAATGTGCTGGAAGATTGTCCGAGTTTGATATAGCCCAAACCCACATCAGCCAAAGGTTTCAGCCTTTCGTAAATATCTTTTTTCTGCTGAAAAAAATCGAGCGCTTCTTCTACGGTGAGTTCCAACACATCGCTGATATTTCTTCCGTTGAAAGTAACTTCCAATATATCGGGCTTGAAGCGTTTGCCTTTACATTCATCACAAGTAAGATGTATGTCTGCCAAAAATTGCATCTCTACTACTATTTCGCCATCGCCTTTACAAACCTCGCACCTGCCGCCTTCCACATTGAATGAAAAATGTTTGGGCTGCAAGCCTTTCATTTTAGAAGCGTGTTGTGTGGCATACAAATCGCGAATGGCATCATAAGCCTTGATGTAAGTAACAGGATTGGAGCGTGAAGATTTTCCAATCGGGTTTTGGTCTATCATTTCGATTTGCTGCACGGCACGAGTGCTGCCCGAAAGCGAATCGTGCGCGCCCGGCTTTTCGCCATATTCGCCCAACGCAGTAGCCAGCGCAGGGTAAAATATTTTTTTTATTAAAGTAGTTTTCCCTGAACCCGAAACACCCGACACCACAGTAAGCGCCTGCAAAGGAATTTTGATGTCAATATTTTTCAGGTTGTGTTGAGAAGCGCCTTTCAGTTCGATAAACGATTTCGGAGTTCTGCGCTTTTCGGGAATTTCTATGGAAAGCTTTCCGGTGAGATATTGCGAAGTCAAACTTTTTTCTTCATCAACTATATCTTCCGCATTGCCCTGAAACACTACATCGCCACCCAACCGTCCGGCATAAGGACCAATATCAATGAGGTAATCTGCCGAGCGGATAATTTCTTCTTCGTGCTCTACCACCACTACGGTATTGCCCAAATCGCGCAGATGTTTCAGCACTTTAATCAATCGTGTGGTATCGCGCGGATGCAGCCCGATGCTTGGCTCATCGAGTATGTAGAGCGAATCGGTAAGATTGCTTCCCAATGAACGCGTTAAACTGATGCGCTGACTTTCGCCACCCGACAAAGTGTTCGACAAACGATTCAGCGTGAGATAACTCAAACCTACATCCATCATCAGTTGCAGGCGGATATTGATTTCGATTAAAATTCTTTTTGCCACATTTTGCTCATAGTCTGAAAGCAGAATATTTTGAAAAAAATCATACACTTCTGAAATGGGCAGCAACAACAAATCTGAAATGGACTTGCCATTGATTTTTATATACTGCGCGTCTTTGCGAATGCGCGAGCCTTTACAGTCGGGGCAAGCCGTTCTTCCGCGATAGCGCGACAACATTACACGGTATTGAATCTTGTAACTTTTTTCTTCGAGATATTTAAAGAAATCGTTCAGCCCCTGAAAATATTCGTTGCCGGTCCAAAGCAGATTTTTTTCTTCTTCGGTTAGAAATTTATAAGAGCGATGAATAGGAAAATCGAACTTAATGGCATTTTTCACCAACTGAATACTCCATTCGCTCATCTTATCGCCTTTCCAAGGAGCAATGGCTCCATCATACACCGATAGGTTTTTATCGGGAACCACGAGGTCGGGATCAACGCCCAGAATAGTGCCAAAGCCTTCACAGGTTTTACACGCACCGAACGGACTGTTGAAATTGAAAAAATGTGGATTCGGCTCTTCAAACTTCATCCCGTCTGTTTCGAAGCGATTGTTGAAAGTTTTCATTTCATGCCCGATATGCTCTATCACACAATCGCCATGACCTTCAAAAAAAGCCGTCAACACTGAGTCGGCAATACGCTTTTGTAAGTCTTCATCATTGTGTTGAATCACCACCCTGTCAATCAAAAGATAATTTTCAGAAGCATTTTTAATTTTCTTCAACAGTTTTTCATTGGCAATCAATTCGTCTATTCTGAAAATTTCTTCCGAAGATTTTACACGACTATATCCTTTCTGCATCAAAATCTCCAGTTCCTGTTTCAATTTTTGCAAACTGAAAGGCATGAAAGGAATCAGTATCTGCACTTTACTTTCTGCGGGCAACGAAAGCATATAATCGGTTACATTGCTCACCGAATGTTTTTTCACTTCTTCGCCCGAAAGGGGAGAATAGGTGATGCCGATGCGGGCAAAAAGCAATCGCAGATACTCATAAATTTCTGTGAGCGAACCCACCGTAGAGCGGCTGTTGCGGGTAATCACTTTCTGCTCGATGGCGATGGCGGGAGAAATACCCTTAATATAATCCACATCGGGTTTGTCCATGCGCATCAGAAACTGGCGGGCATACGAAGAAAGACTTTCCACATAACGCCTTTGTCCTTCTGCAAACAAGGTATCAATAGTAAGCGAAGACTTGCCCGAGCCGGATACTCCGGTGATGACTACCAGTTGATTACGAGGTATTGCTACATTGATATTTCTCAGATTATGAACTCTGGCACCTTTTATGATTATATGTCGTTTGGGGTCTTTTTCCAGGACTTCCAATTCAGGTAAAATAGTGTCTGTTTTCATTTTAAAAATTGTCCAATGAGGTGTTCACCAATCCATACAATATTCTGAACAGAAAGTTCAGACTGCTTGTAAGTTGTTGAAAATCAATAAATAAATGGTTTCGGCATGGTTGTTGCAAAACTGCCAACACGGGTGCATTGCCTCCCGCGAAGTTTTTTGCAAATATCCTTAAAAACCATCGGATTATGACAGCACAACAACTTACCGACCACGAACTGGTAACACTTTATATTACCGGTGAGGAAAAAGCCCTCGAAACCCTCATGGTGAGGCATAAAGACAAAGTGTTTACTTCCATTATTATGATGGTGAGAGACCAGCAATTAGCTGAAGACATTTTTCAGGACACGTTTGTGAAAGTGATTAACACTTTGCGTTCGGGCAATTATAAGGAAGAAGGTAAGTTTTTGCCGTGGGTGATGCGTATTGCATATAATTTGTGTATTGACCATTTCAGAAGAGTGAAACGGATGCCATCCATTACAACTACCGAAGGTTTTGATGTTTTTAAAACACTGAGGTTTGTGGACGAAAGCCCCGATGAAAAAATGCACCGCGAAGAGTCGTGCCGCAAAGTGCGCCAACTCATAGAGCAGTTGCCCGAAGACCAAAAACAAGTGTTGGTTTTGCGCCACTATGTGGAATTGAGTTTTAAAGAAATTGCCGACATTACCGGTGTAAGTATCAATACTGCATTGGGAAGAATGAGATATGCATTGATAAATATGCGTAAACTCATCAAAGAAAAGCACGTTGCAATATAGTTGGCATTATAATTGCAAAGTAATAAACAGAGTTTTAGTGATTCAAAATAGTTGGTTTTAGTTATTAGTTTTAGTTGGTTTTAAGCTCCCGGCTGGTTACCGGGGGCTTTTTTTGTTTGAGCCAATACAATATTGTCTGAAAAGGGTGCGTTATGGATGCGTAGTTAATTTTTCAGACATAAAACTTGCTTATGAACTCAACTTCTACACATTATCTAATCAGGCACTTGTATGGCGAGACAGAACCCACTGAAAATGAAGCCATTAAAGATGCCTTGAACATTAACCGCAAACTTTGGGAAGAATACGAAGCGCTGAAATCGTTACATAAAATGATGAGCAGCGTAAAGGTTTCGCCCTCGCCTTCCCTTTTGAAAAAAATTATGCGCTACAGCCGCGAGTCATCGACAGAGCCTGCGGTTTAGAAAAAGTTTCTCATTACAGTTCCTGAAGCAGAAAGCTGAAAAGTCTTTCTGCTTTTTTATTATATGAAAAACAAAATCCGCAATAAATCGCTAGTAGTTGACTTATGACTTGATATATTAAAAATACATTAAACCCGAATTATGCATTAGAATAGGGAATAGGAAAAGATTTTTCCTGAATGG
>CAZFFP010000078.1:6150-18658 GCA_964518215.1 uncultured Chitinophagaceae bacterium | reverse complement strand
AGGATTTTATAAACATTAAAAAAACTGCGAAAATCATTGAAATTATTCTCATTGTTTTTTTTAATTATCGCATTGATGTTGTCAATACTCAGAATGCGTTTGTCAAGTTATTAAACCATTAAGACAAATAGCCTTTCATTTCAATCAAAACAAACGGGCGTGAGCTTGCAAATGGAGGGCGTGCGGTAGCCTTGTAGCCCTGCAGGGGGATGATTTTTTGTTTCGTTTCTTTTGTAAAACAAATGAAAGCGTAAAAAAAATAGCCATAGAATAGAACCTCAATACTCAGATATTGGAGCAAAGCAATTTTTTCTTGTTTTCAGAAAAAAATATTGATATGCTTTTTGGTGGCGCAGGTGGGACCATTCAGGCAATGCTCAATTCGTTGAAGAACAATAAAAAACCTTCTGAATAAACGAAAATCCTATAAAGACATTCACCGCAAATATCTGAGCCGTTTTCCCGAAGGAAAAATTCACGAAGCCACCGAAGAAGAAAAAGAAGCGTTTCGCCAAATGCTCCGCAAAAAATTATAGAAGAGCGTATCAAAAACATTTCATCTTTAGTTTCTGTGCTCCTTATTTTCGGCTTTATTTGTTACCTGATTTTTTTCCTCTAAATAAAACATACAATGAAAACCGAAACAGCTTTTGCAATTTTCATTTTAACAGCGTTGTTTTTCTTAATAATGGGTTGGCCCGGAGGCGCTGCTTTTTTAGTATTGGCATTTTTCAGTCTTTCGATGGTTTATGCTGCGCTGGGCTTTTACATTTTCTCTGATAAAAACTTAAAAACACAAAATCTGGCATTGAGCATTATAGGCGGAATTTTTCTTTCGTTATCGCTCCTTGGCATGATATTTAAAATGATGTATTGGCCCGGCAGTAAACCCATGCTGTTATTGGGCACAATTACCGCTACAATAATTGTTGTCGCCACATTCATTCTGAAAAAATCCGAAAACATCGACCTTAAAAAATATTACCGGAACATGCTCGTTCGCTCTATTTCCGTGAGTTCATTTTGTTGGTTACTGCTTATTGTCCCTACTCCTGCTTTTATTACTTTCGTGCACCAAAGAGACTCTGAAGAAGCTCGATTGAGAATTTTGGTTTATGAAAATCCGGGCAATGATGAGTACCGTGAGCAACTGAATGATTATCGTTTCAAAAAAGATATGGAATACAAAGAACAAAGCATAAACCGCTGAAACATTATACAAATAAGGTAATATTATGAACAATTTGCGTCCTTGCGCCTTTTGTTTAAAATTCCTTACATAAATTTGCCCCGCCAAATATTTTCAGCAGTATGACACAGAAACTTGCAGCGTATCAATCGTTCTTTACTTATTCGATAGCTAAAAAATTGCTCATGGCATTGACGGGATTGTTTCTCGTTTCATTTCTTATTGTGCACATGAGTGGAAATTTGCAATTGCTTTATAATGATGGGGGCAAAGCATTTAACATATATGCTAAGTTCATGACCACTTTCCCTTTGGTAAAAATCATTTCTTACGTATTGTATGCTTCCATCTTGTTTCATGCCATAGATGGTTTTTATCTGGCTTACAAAAACAGACAAGCCCGCTCGGTAGCTTATGCCCAAACTGCCGGAAGCAAAAACAGCACCTGGTATTCGCGCAGCATGGCTTTGTTGGGTTCTCTTATTTTCTTTTTCTTAGTGATTCACCTTTATAAGTTTTGGTATCAAATGCACTGGGGCGATATCGCTACGGTGATGTATGATGGCGAAGAATACAAAGACCTTTACGCTCTTGTTTACACAGCTTACAAAAATCCGGTTTGGGTGGCATTTTACACGTTGGCGATGATTCCTTTGGCATATCACCTGCTGCACGGTTTTCAAAGCGGATTTCAAACTTTAGGACTCAACCATTCTTCCTATACGCCTGTTATCAAAATGCTCGGCATCATTATTTCCGTGGTGATTCCCATTGGCTTTGCTTTGATTCCGGTAGTATTTTTTCTGACGAAATAAATAATTGAGAAAGATGTCAAAATTAGACGCGAAAATTCCCGCAGGACCTATTTCCGACAAATGGAAACAATATCGCTCCACCATTAAATTGGTCAGCCCCGCCAACAAGCGCAAGCTCGATGTTATCGTGATTGGCAGCGGATTGGCAGGCGCTTCTGCCGCTTCCACTTTGGGCGAGTTGGGTTATAATGTGAAGTGTTTCTGCTTTCAGGACAGCCCTCGCAGGGCGCATTCGATAGCAGCGCAAGGAGGTATTAATGCCGCGAAAAATTATCGCAATGATGGCGATAGTGTGTTCCGTTTGTTTTACGACACGGTTAAAGGTGGCGACTATCGCGCACGCGAAGCCAATGTGCATCGTTTGGCTGAAGCCAGCGTGAGCATTATAGACCAGGCAGTAGCGCAGGGGGTTCCTTTCGCCCGCGAATATGGCGGCTTGTTGGATAACCGCTCGTTTGGCGGTGTGCAGGTATCGAGAACTTTTTATGCCCGCGGACAAACCGGACAGCAGTTGTTGATTGGCGCTTACCAATCGCTGAGCCGCCAGATTGCAGCAGGCACTGTTAAAATGTATAACCGTCACGAAATGGTGGAAGTGGTGGTTGTGGACGGCAAAGCCCGCGGCATCATTGCGCGCGATTTGGTTACGGGCGAAATTCAACGCCACTCAGCACATGCCGTAGTGTTGGCTTCGGGCGGATATGGGAACGTATTTTATCTTTCTACCAATGCTATGGGCAGCAATGTTACCGCAGCTTGGAAAGCATATAAAAAAGGCGCTTTCTTCGGAAATCCTTGCTTCACACAAATTCATCCTACCTGCATTCCCGTTTCGGGCGAATATCAATCGAAACTTACGTTGATGAGCGAATCGCTGCGCAACGATGGTCGGGTTTGGGTTCCGAAGAAAATAGAAGCCTGTGGAAAAGACCCGCGCCAGATTGCAGAGGGCGACCGTGATTATTACCTGGAAAGAATGTATCCTTCCTTCGGAAATTTAGTGCCCCGCGATGTGGCTTCTCGTGCTGCCAAAAAAGTATGCGATGAAGGTCGCGGAGTAGGGAAATCTGGCTTGGCGGTATATCTCGATTTTGCCGATGCCATTAAACGTTTGGGCAAAAATGTAGTAAGCGCCCGCTATGGCAACCTGTTCGATATGTATGAAAAAATTACAGGCGAAAATCCTTACGAAACTCCCATGCGTATTTATCCTGCGGTGCATTACACCATGGGTGGCATTTGGGTGGATTATAACCTGATGACTACCGTTCCCGGTTTATATGCCATAGGCGAAGCTAATTTCTCCGACCACGGAGCCAATCGTTTGGGCGCTTCCGCTTTGATGCAGGGGTTGGCAGATGGTTATTTTGTGTTGCCCTATACCATTGGTGAATATCTTTCGGGAGAAATTACCACACCAAAAATTAGCACCGACTTGCCGGAGTTTGCCGAAGCTGAAAAAAATGTAAAAGACATCATCAATAAATTGTTCAGCATTAAAGGCAATAAATCGCCCGAAACTTTCCATCGCGAGTTGGGAAAAATTATGTGGGAATATTGTGGCATGGCGCGCAACGAAGAAGGACTGAAAAAAGCATTGGGCATGTTGGCGCAACTGCGAGAAGAATTTTGGAGCAATGTGAAAGTAGTAGGCAGTGAAAACGAATACAATCCCGAATTAGCCAAAGCCATGCGGGTAGCCGACTTCATCGAGTTGGGCGAACTGATGGTGCAGGATGCTTTGCACAGAAGAGAATCGTGTGGCGGGCACTTCCGCGAAGAATCTCAAGTGGATGGCGAAGCCGCCCGCGATGATGAAAATTTCTGCTATGCAGCAGCCTGGGAATTTAACGGAGTAGGCAAAGAAGCCATTCTTAATAAGGAACCCTTAGTGTTTGAAAATGTGAAATTGGTAACGAGAAGCTACAAATAGATGTTCGACTGTGCGATATGCGATTTTCGACTAAAAAACCGGTCGTATATCGAACATCGAACAGTCGCATATCGAAAATCGAATCATCGAAAATCGAAAAGAAATGAACATTACACTGAAAGTCTGGAGACAAAAAAATGCTAACGATGCCGGTGGGTTTGAAACCTATCAGGTGAAAGGCGTAGAAAAAGAGATGTCGTTTTTGGAAATGTTTGATGTGCTCAACGAGCAACTCATTACCGAAGGAAAAGACCCCGTAGCATTCGACCACGATTGCCGCGAAGGCATTTGCGGCATGTGCAGCATGTATATCAATGGGCAGCCCCACGGACCCTGGAAAGGCACCACCACCTGCCAGTTGCACATGCGCGCTTTCAACGATGGCGACACCATCACCGTAGAGCCGTGGCGCGCCACTTCGTTTCCGGTAATTAAAGATTTAACGGTTGACCGTGCCGCGTTCGACCGCATCATACAAGCAGGAGGATTTATTTCCGTAAGCACCGGACAAGCCGTTGATGCCAATGCCATTCCGGTAGAAAAAGCCAATGCCGATGAAGCGTTCGATGCTGCTGCCTGCATTGGCTGTGGTGCTTGTGTGGCGGCTTGTAAAAATGCTTCCGCCATGTTGTTTGTATCGGCAAAAGTATCGCACCTTGCCTTGTTGCCACAAGGACAGGTCGAGCGCAAAACCCGCGTGAAAAATATGATTGCTCAAATGGAAGCCGAAGGTTTTGGCGCATGCACCAACACGGGCGCTTGCGAAGCCGAATGTCCGAAAGGCATTTCTATTTCCAACATAGCCCGCCTCAACCGCGAATACTTTATGGCAAGCGTAGCTTCAGAATATCAACCATCGGGTGAGGGTGGTGCGGGATAATCACAGCATATTTTTTTTTGAAAGAAATACAAAAGCCCCGGTCATGAGATTGGGGCTTTTGTGTTCTTTAGAAATAGATTCTATACGACACTTTTAAAATTTCCTACTTTTACAACAACCAACTAACATCATGAAACAACTATTGATTTTCATCTCCATTATTGCCATCGTTTTTTCCGGTTGCAAAAAGAAAAATGATGAACCTGATACTGACGACCATTCCAACCCCTTTATGATAAAAGCCGGCTCTTCTGCTTTGGTGGTGGCGCATCGGGGTGGTGCTAAATTGGCTCCCGAAAATACCTTGGTAGCTTTCGATAATGCTTTAGTCTTTGCTGTTGATCTGTTGGAAATGGACCTTTCTTTGCTTGGCCAGAGACAACGTGTTGGTTGCCATTCACGACCTCACTATAGAAAGAAAAGCAATACATAACAAATAAATGTTTAAGTAGTGTAAAAATTCTCTATTAGTATATCTTCAAAATTTTATAACTCCAATAAGTGTAATAAGTAAGCAATCAACTTGTTGGTGAACCATTACATTAACCAAAACCAAACCTTAATGAAAACATTACATTTCATCAAACGGCACGCGCTGCTGTTCATTTTGTTGTTCTCGGGTTTCTTTGCTCTTGCTCAAACCGCAGAAGAACAACAAACACTTACGGAAAGATATGATAAGGAATTTTTGAAACAGTTAGAAAGTGAATTCAGATTTAAGCAGGAGGAAGATAAAAAAAGAGCTGTGGAGTATGCTTTAAGAAACAATATTCCAATAATTATTCCTTTGGAAAGTGACGGCACAGCCGAATTGCAGAAAATTGACGATAACGGAAATCTAATTTATTACAGAACATTTAATGTCGCGGCAGCACGCACTACCAGAACTAATCATGTAAATATAGGCGGCTCTACCGGACTGAATCTGGACGGACAAAATATGATAGCCCATGTTTGGGATGCCGGACATGCACGTATTACGCATCAGGAATATGATGGACCCGGAGGCAATGACAGGGTTTCGATAGAAGATGCTTCTTCTGAAGGAGGAACCATTTTAGATAATCATGCGGCACATGTTACCGGAACTATTGCGGCTTCGGGCTTTACATCATCGGCAAAAGGAATGGCGCCACAGTCAAGAGTGAGAGGATACCGATGGAACAACGATTTAACGGAGGCTACTTCAGCAGCAAGTAACGGCATGCTAGTTTCCAATCATTCATACGGCTATCGCTCAGACCAATTGCCTGCATATTATTTCGGAGCTTATGTTACAGTTTCGAGAGACTGGGACAATCTGATGTTTAATGCTCCATATTATTTGATGGTGGCAGCTGCCGGAAATGACGGAACCACCAATTATAATACTGCCCCTTTAGACCCCAATAATCCTCAATATGATAAACTCACAGGTTTTGCTACTTCTAAAAATAATTTAGTGGTTGCTAGTTGCAATGATGCGTCTGTAGATAATAATGGGAATATCACTTCCGTAAGCATCAGCAGTTTCAGCAGTCAGGGACCTACCGATGATTTAAGAATAAAGCCAGATATTACCGGAAACGGTGCAGGAGTGTATTCTACATTTTCCGGCAACAACTCCGCTTACGGAACCTATTCGGGTACATCTATGGCATCACCTAATGTTTCCGGTTCGCTTTTGTTGTTGCAACAACATGCAAAAAATGTAACTAGTGCCTTCATGCGGGCAGCTACATTAAAAGGACTGGTGCTGCACACTGCCGATGATGCAGGTCCCGTAGGCCCTGATGCCATCTGGGGTTGGGGAGTGATGAATAGCAAACGCGCGGCTGAAGTTATTTCTGCCAACGGTACTCATGCTATAATCAGCGAACTTACTTTATCTCAAGGTCAAACATATTCTGTTACAGTTAACAGCGATGGAATTTCTAAACTCATGGCATCCATTTCATGGACTGACAGACCCGGCACTGCTACCACCGCCACCAATTCAACTTTGGCAAGACTGGTTAACGACCTGGATATCAGAATCACAAAAAACGGCACCACACATTTTCCATGGAGATTAACTGCCGTTAATGCCAATGGTTTGGGAGACAACACTAAAGACCCTTTCGAGCGTGTTGAAGTGGCTAATGCCTCCGGCTTATACACCATTACCATTACGCACAAAGGAACCCTTTCAGGCAACAGTCAAAATTATACACTCATTATAACTGGTATTAACAATGCTGTAGCTTGTAATGCCACCACACCTACAGGATTGATTGTGTCGGGAGTGGGATCTAATTCGGCAATATTAACATGGAACACAGTTGCAGGAGCGTCCTACGAATTGCGTTATCGCCCCACCGGAACTTCTACCTGGACTGTCGTTGCCACCGGACAAAATACTGTTACCATAAACAACCTGAGTATGCAAACGCAGTATGAGTCCCAAGTGAGAAGTGTGTGTCCGAGCGGCAGCAGTTCGGCTTATTCAGCATCTGTGTTGTTTACAACTTCCGACCATTCATTGACATATTGCAGTTCTAAAGGAAATAATGTGAATGATGAGTTTATAGGCAGGGTGCAGTTGCAAGCAATAGATAATACTTCCAGTTCAGGAGGCGGATATTCCGACTTTACAAACCTGTCGGCTGTTTTGAAAAAACAAAATACCTACACCATTACCATTACACCGGTTTGGACGGGTACGGTTTATCCCGAAGGATATTCCGTATGGATTGATTACAATCGCAATGGTAGTTTTGACGACCCTGACGAACAAGTGTTTTCTCTTTCACCAACTACAGCATCGCCCGTAAGCGGAAATTTTACAGTTCCCGACCATGCTTTAGAGGGCTTAACAAGAATGAGAGTATCTATGAAATATAATGGCTTTCCGGGTTCTTGCGAAACATTTACATACGGAGAAGTTGAGGATTATACTATTGATTTAACTCCTGCCGACCTTGATACACAAGCGCCCACTGCGCCTACCAACCTCACAGCATCTAACATCACTCAAAGCAGCGTGGATTTATCGTGGAACGCATCAACCGATAATGTTGGAGTTACGGGTTATGATGTTTATAGAAATGGCGTTCAGATATTCACCGTTACCGGCACATCGGCTGCAATTACAGGACTTTCCGCAAGTACTACTTACAGTTTTTATATAAGAGCGAAAGACGCGGCAGGCAATGTTTCTTCAGCCAGTAATACGATTAGTGTTACCACACTAACGCCTCCCGACACAGAAGCGCCCACTGCGCCTACCAACCTCACAGCATCCAACATTACTCAAAGCAGCGTGGATTTATCGTGGAACGCTTCAACCGATAATGTTGGAGTTACGGGTTATGATGTTTATCTCGGAACGACTCTTTTGGGAACGATTTCGGGAACAGCAGCCATAGTAACCGGACTTTCTGCAAGCACCTCTTATAGCTTTCACGTAAGAGCCAAAGATGCGGCAGGTAATATTTCTACGCCAAGCAACACTGTAACCATTACCACTTTAGATGCTGAGATAACCTATTGTATTTCAAGAGGAAATTCAACAAACAGGGAATTTATCAACAGAGTTGTTTTGCATACCATTGATAATGAATCTGGAGATAATGGAGGATATGGTGATTTTACAGGATTATCAACTAATTTAACCAAAGGCAGTTCTTATACTGTTACCATATTTCCCGGTTGGTCAGGCTCATCCAGAAATGAGGCTTACAGAGTTTGGATAGATTTTAATAACAACGGAATTTTTGAGTCTAACGAATTGGTGTTCAGTAGAAACAGAACCAATGCTTCATCCGTCAGCGGTAGTTTTACTGTTCCAAACGGTACATTTTCAGGCTCTACAAGGATGCGGGTTTCAATGAAGTTCAATTCTTTACCGGGCGAATGTGAAGTATTTCAAAACGGTGAGGTTGAAGATTACAAGGTGAATATCATTACCAATCAATCAACGGTGTCTTTTTCCTCTAATAATATTGAAGATGACTTTTCAAAAATCGGCTTGCATGAAAAGAACACATCAGATGCAAAACCATTAATAGATAAAGAAACTTCAATTGCCAAACTGATTGTTTATCCGAATCCTGTTTCAGGGAATGAAGTATATGTGCAGATTAACGGAAACCATGATTTCAATAAACTGATCGTGTATGATGCATTGGGAAGAATTGTTTTGACACAAGATAAAGAAAGCAATGTCATAAATATTTCACGGTTAGATGCCGGAGTATATTTCATTCAAGTAATAGGCAATGACAATAAAATGCAAGCACGTTTTGTAAAAAATTAGCAGAATCATTAATAGCGATTCTTCAGCGTTTATTGCTTAACACGAAATGGATTGCCTCTGCTTCCAACGGGACGGTGCAGATGTGGCACTAAAATTCCGGTGGTTGCCCCTATTATATAGCCTACAAAAACATCGGTTGGAAAATGTTTGCCCGCAATAATCCGCAGTATAGCTGTAGTTAAAGGAATAGTTGCCGCAGCGCTCCACACATAAGGTTTATATCTCGAATTAGGATTAGTGTCGGCATATACTTTCGCCATAAAAAACGATGAGGAAGCGGCAAACGAAGTATGCCCCGAAAAAAATGAACTGGTGGCATCGGCTTTCATTTTCTTAGAAAGCGGAGCATTTGGGTTATACACAAAAGGGCGTTTTCTTTTAAACAACTCTTTTGTCAGGTTGGTAATGCCTGCGTTGAGCAACCAGGTTTCGGCATACATGAGGGTTATAACACCGGCTTCACTTCGCACTTGTTTGTTGATGAGTAACAATGAAGGCAAAACCATAGATCCAATCATAAATACATCGCTGGAAATGGCTGCTTTGGTATTCCATTGTTTGGTTACAAACCGGTCTAATTTCCAAATATGGTTGGCATTGAGTTCTTGAATTTGAGGCTCTGTTAATACAGGCTTATTTTTTTTGAGAAACAAAGGAGGAATGTTTGTTCCTATTGCAATGGCTCCTATTGGAATATCTGTTGCATAGCTCAAATTGTAAGTGTTCTGCCCAAAACAACAAATGGAGATATAAAAAAATGCAGAGAAAAGTGCAGAGAATTTAACAAGCATGAGTGGCTTATTCAATGGTTGCATTGATACCCCTGTCGGTAAATCCTTGTTTCAGATGAAACAACTCTTTTACCTGACCTTGTTTCACGGTGGCTTTGCCTTTAAAATGAACCAGAATAGTCAACTGCTCGGCTTGCTCTTCGGTGTGCTGACAAATATCCATAATAGAATCTATAACCCATTCAAAAGTATTTACTTCATCGTTGTGCAGCACCAAATTCTTTTGTTCTACAACTGCTTCTATGGTATCAGTTTGCTCTTTATAAAAAGTCTGAGTCATGGAGTGAAATTTGGAATGAAGTTAATAAAAATTTATCCGGCTGAAAAAACAGATTTATCAAACTCAAATCTGCATTAGATGAAAGGAACGCAACGCATATCCCGCATTATTCCTGAGGATAAGGCGATTGATATTTTTGTTGAAAAATATCATAACTTGTTGATTTGTAATGGTCGCCACCAAAATATTTCAGCATTATATCTAATTCGGCAGCTTTTCTAAAGCCGGGAATCGGTTGCAACAAGTCCATTTTTTCGTCTAAAAAAACTACTGTCGGGTAGCTCATTCTGCCGTTCATCAGTTCTTGAGCCAATTGATGGTAACCCCTACCCTGAGATACAAATGTGTATTCTTTTCCTTTGAAGGAGATACTTTCTTTAAATTCTCCGTCAAGTTTTACTGCATAAAAATTTTTGTTGATGTATTGAATAATTAACGGGTCTGAAAATGTTTGTTTGTCCATTACTTTGCACCATCCGCACCAATCGGTGTAAACATCTATAAAAATTTTGCGGGGTTTCTTTTTATTCTTTTCAATGGCTTCCTGAAAAGTAATCCAATTTATTTGCGGCTCTCCTGAAATATTTGTTTCTTCTGATTTATTGCCGGAAGTATTGGTTTTGGGAGATTCTTGAGCAAATAGCCATTGAAAAGTTATCAGCATTAAAAGCATCAACGGAAAGCGGGTCATTGTAGTTTTTTTTGTAAAGTTAACCTTAAAATATGTTTTTCTAAAGTGGCTAAAAACCATGCCAAATATAATGTAATTAACCATTCGGAATCATTCCTTTCTTTGGCAGAACACCCTCGCAACTAATTTGCAGGTAGCAGTCAAAATTTCCAAATAAATTCTTTTTATTTTGGTATCACGAACCAAAATTCCAATTCTTTTCAAAATCAACCCCAATGAAAAAATTTTTGCTGTTGCTGATGATTGCATCCATGCTGATGGTTGCAGGTGGTTTCATCGGTAAAAAAAACAAAAAAAGAAGCACGCAAAGCATGGGTCCCGGTTTGGGAAATCTTGCTTACCCATCGAATTTGCATTACCAACAAATAGCCGTCTTTGACGAATCGAATGGCGCTCCTCTTGGGCATGGACATGTTATGATGTATAAAGGATATTTAGCCATGATTTTGGGAAAAGATTCAGGAAAAAAGGGCGGGGGCTTCGGCTTTTACGATTTGTCTGACCCTTATAATCCGCAATCGGTTTTTACAAAAGTAGATTTAGAAACAGAGAAGTTAAGAGAGGGACACGGCTTCGGTTTTTTCAACATTTCAGGAAGAGATTATGTAGCGCTGCAAACTATTGACGGTTTGCAAATTTGGGACTGGACCGATGTCATGGCTCCGTTTTTGGCGGCAGATATGGTATTGCCCGGCATTGCCGAAAGCGATTATGCGTTGGGCAATTGGTGGATTGCTGTTCAGGCTCCCTATCTATATGTAGGAGGCTCGGGCAATGGCATTTATGTAGTGGATGCCTCCAATCCTTTTCAACCAATGTTGCTCAACCGTATTCAGAATTCTCAAACAGGTGGTTTCAGAGTAGGTCCCGTTTTCGCCCTTGGAAATCTATTGGTGATTTCTACAGCCGATGGTTTTGGAGTTTCCACGTTAGATATCAGCGACCCGGGTAATCCAACCTTAATGGATACCGACCCGACTATGCTAACGGTGCTGTATAGCTCTATGCTCAATGGCAACAATTTCTATGGCGTAGGATTCGACAGACGCATTCATATTTGGGATATTTCAGACCCTACAAATTTTAGTCTTTTCAGCAGTTCTATTCCATTGAGTGGTGGTGGAGGGTATGTGAATATTCAAGATGGTTTTGTTCATGCCGGCATGTCAGATGCTTACCATAAAGTTGATGTGAACGACCTTTCAAATCCGCTCCCAATTGGTTTGACTGTTTCCAATATTCCTAACACCGACCACGATTTTGCCAACGCTTTGGGCAATTTGGTTTTAATAGGAAACGATAAAGGCTATGGCAGTGCTTTAGTGGTTCATGATACTTTACCCGATACTACACCACCTATTGTCAACAGAGTAATTCCTGCGCCCGATGCCGTCAATCAGGCGCGCACTTCGAGAATCGGAATTACGTTGAGCGATGGAATAGAATATGCCACTATTAATGAAGAAACTTTTATTGTGCGCCCCGTAGGCGGACAACCTTTGGAGGGCACTTATAGCTATCAGTTTGGCATCATCAACTTTGCACCGAAATTCGCTTTAGAGCCCAATAAAGTGTATGAAGTATATGTGCCTGCCGGAGGTTTGAAAGATTATGCAGGCAATGCCATTCAACAGGAATTTACCAGTCAGTTTT
>CAZFFP010000078.1:0-6050 GCA_964518215.1 uncultured Chitinophagaceae bacterium | reverse complement strand
GGTTTGAAAGATTATGCAGGCAATGCCATTCAACAGGAATTTACCAGTCAGTTTTCTACCGGAAGTTCGCTCAACTTAATCGGGTGCGGTTTAAAGGAATTGCCTTTCGTGGAGTTGGGGCTATCCTCTTATTTTGAAGTTTCGGGATTCAATAATAATGAAAGCACCACCACTTATTCATGGAATTTTGGCGATGGCACTTATCTGCCTGCCGACACCTTGCCTTTTGCCAGCCACACCTACCAAAATGTAGGTGTTTATTCAGTAATTGTAACCATTAATGATGGCAATTCGCAAAGCAACTGCAATATTCGACACACAGTACACGATGTGGTTTCGGGCGATAAACCCGCCAATGCCACTACCATAATTCTCGATGCTTCCGGAAATTATGTGTGGAATGTAAATCCTGACAATAACTCCATCACCAAATCTGATATTCGGTCGTTTGGAAACACACAAGAATTTAACACCGGGAAAAATCCGGTTTCATTGGCTCAGGATGGTGCAGGAAATATATGGGTTGCCAATCGCGATGAGGCTTCTGTTCAGGTGTTTGATAATTCCGGAAAAATAATAAAAACTATACCGCTGCCTCGTGGCTCCATGCCTGCCGCTTTGGTAATCAGCCCCGATAAAAAGTTTGCCTACGTGAGTTTACATGCTATGGAATCGGTTGTGAAAATTGATGTGGCAAATGTCACTGTTGTGTTGACCAAAAAAATCGGCTATTTTCCTAAAGGACTTGCCGTTACCCGTAATAGCGAGTGGCTGTATGTTACACAGTTTATCACTCAAGATGAAGAGGGCGCAGTATGGGTGCTCGATGCGGCTACATTAGATGTGTTGAAAACTATAGTGTTGGCACCGGACACCACTACCACCGATTCTGAATTTGCAGGAAGAGGCGTGCCTAACTATCTCAACTCGGTTTGTCTTTCGCCCGATGAGCGCATTGCTTTGGTGCCGGGCAAAAAAGATAATATCTATCGGGGTTTGCAAACCGATGGCAATGAGTTGAATTTTGAAAATACCGTTCGTGCTATTTTGAATTTTATCAATCTCACTTCGCGTCAGGAAGATTTTCAGGCGCGTATTGATATTAATAATGGCGATATGCCCGTGTTCAGCATTTTTTCAAAATTCGGCAATTTGATTTTTACTGCCATGCAAGGCAACGACCGTATTGATATTTTCGATGCTTATAGAGGAGCATTTTTAACTACTATTGAAAATGTCGGTTTTGCACCACAAGGCATGACATTAAGCGTTACAGGCGATACGATGTTGATTCACAATTTCATTTCCAGAACTATTTCTGCCTACTACATCAGAAATATTGTGTATCAGGTTTCTAATGATATTCCGAAAGTGGGCGAAATAAAAACCGTGAAAAAAGAAACCATGAACGCGGTAGTATTAAGAGGAAAAAAAGTGTTTTACAACGCCAATGATGAGCGCATGAATACCGATGAATACATGAGTTGCGCCACCTGCCATTTAGATGGTGATGACGATGGAAGAATTTGGGATTTAACTCAGTTAGGTGAAGGTATTCGCAACACCATTCCATTGTTTGGTCGCGGAGGATTGAAACACGGACCTGTGCATTGGACCGGCAATTTTGACGAAATACAAGATTTTGAAGGACAAATCAGAGACCTTGCCGGAGGCACCGGATTCATGAGCAATACCGATTTTCATCTGGGCACCCGCAGCCACCCGATGGGCGATACCAAAGCCGGGCTTTCAGCCGATTTAGATGCGCTTGCGGCATTCATTGCTTCATTAGATAAATTTGGCGATAGCCCCTACAAAAATTCCGATGGCACATTGACTGCCGCAGGGCAAAGAGGTAAAATGGTTTTTGCCAAACATAAATGCGGTTTATGCCATTCGGGCAGCGAATTTACCGACAGCGAAAAACGATTGCTGCATGACATCGGCTCTATCAAAGAACACAGCGGCACACGTTTGGAAAAAACTTTGTTGGGTTTCGATGTGCCTACCTTGAAAGGTTTGTGGCTCAGTCCGCCCTATATGCACGATGGCACTGCCAAAACTTTGCGCGATGCGATTGAATACAACAGCGGTGTTATGGCGCATTCCAAAAATCAAATTTCTGAAAGCGATATGGACGACCTCGTTGCATACCTTATGCAGTTGGACGATAACGAAAAAAGTGATGCACCATTCATAAAACTGCAATTGGCAAGCCCCGAAAATTTTTCTTTGCTGAAAACCCATCAGGTGGTTCCATTGAAAGTTGAAACCGATTTGAAAGAAGTAAGCGAAATCAGATACTATATTAATGGCGATGAAGTGGCGACATCAAATAATTTGAATGAAGCGGTTTCGCATACTTTTACCGCTACCGGGCAGTATGTGTTGCAGGCGAAAGTATTTCACAACGGAAAATTCGCTTCGGTTACACCCGAAACAAAAATTACCGTGCTCGAAGATGTATGCGATTTAGGGCTGACGATTATGCCTAATCCCATAAACAATCTACTGCGTATCAATACCAACGGCATCAATGCATCAACCGTAAAACTCTATGACTATTTGGGCAGAGAATGGCTCAATGCCACTATGCTCAACAGTAGCGAAGTGTTCAACTTCAGCGGCATGGCTTCGGGCGTGTATCTTTTGGTGGTTGAAAAAGACGGATGCAGAACGGTGAGGAAAGTTTTGAAGGATTAAGTTCCTGTTGCCGTGCATTAGTTTCAAAACTCTACTACAACTCCCACCGATGGAATCAACTGTCCTATTTCGTTTCCGAGAAATTTTGTTTTATAGCGTTGCTCTGTAAGTGGTGCATCAGGATTTTCGATTTGAGCATTGCCGTTATCATCGCGATTGAGCACAATGAAAGGTGCCGCTTTGAATTTGAAATTGTAGGCGTTTTGTATGTCTATATAAATATTGAGATTCCATTTTTTGAAAAAGTATTTCTTGTCAACTCTCACATCTAATTGATGTGCAGGTTTGCTTCTCAAAGTATTGAGCTGGTTGAAATCGAAAATGCCCGAATTGTTGACATCCCAGTTCACCCTTAAAGAAGATGCTTCGAGATTATATGGAGTAAAAGGAGTTCCGCCCAATAATCGCCAGCGCCAGCCAATTTCCCAGTTGCGGTTGAATTTTTTTCCGAATGTTAAACTTACTAAATAACGGTTGTCCCAAGCCGTAGGAACAAAATCCGAGTGCTTGTCTTTAAACTCACTTCTTACAAATGTGAGCGAAACTATTCCGAAAAAACCTTTAAATAATTTCTGCTGAAAATAAAGCTCCAATCCGTAACTCCTTCCGGTTGAAGTTGCCACTGCCGGCTCATCGCCAATCACTCCAAAATCGCCACCCAAGTTGGCTAATGAAACACTGTCGCGCAGCAGAAAAGGATAGTTGCCATATTGTTTGAAAAATCCTTCCACCGAAATTTGCGAGTTGGTGCGGGTGTTAAATTCCAAACCTGTTACATAGTGTGTGCTGCTGATATAGCCAATGCCATTGTCGCGATTAACTAGCGCCCCGTTTTCGTTGCGGTAACCAAGTGTGGTATAAGGCGGTAATTGATAATAGATTCCGGTGTTGACATTCCATTTCATGAAATCGTTAATGGCAAATGAAGAGGAAAAGCGGGGCGAAAATTGTTTGAAAGGATTATAGGTTTCCTGAGAATAATCCATTCCATCGGCTCTGAATCCTGCCGAAAGAGTCCAGCGTTCCTGAAATAAAGAGCGGCTCACCTGACCGAAAAAACCATATTTATTAAAATGGATAGTGGAGCCGTAATTGATATTCAATACTCCCGAAGGAGTGCCGATTCGTAAAAATTTATCGCCTTTATAAGTGGCAAATTCATAGTTAACTCCATAGTTTACCTTAAACCCGCCTTTACGAAAAGTATGCTCCATGCGGAATTTGTTTTCAATTTCTTCCGAAACATAATCGAGTGTTTTATTGGCAGCAATGCTTTCATCATTGTCCAGATATTTATAAGCTCTGTTATAGAGATGATTTCGGCTTACCACAAATATTAATGAACCATTGCCCGTAAAATATCGGTAGCGCGAGCCAACGGTATAGTTCCATTGGTTATTCACCGGAAGCGTTTCGAGAAGATAGCGTTGCTCTTCGGTTTCGTTGCGTTCGAGATTGAGTTTGAATTGGTCTAATGCGCCAATTCCAAGAATAGTAAGGTCGCTTCTGTTTTTGAATTTAATGGTGTGCTTAACTGTGAAATCGTTATAAGTTGGCAGAAAAGGAAGCCCTAATGCTTTAAATAAAAATTGCAAATAAGAACGTCTGACTGAAATTACAATAGATGATTTTTTTGAAGTAGGACCTTCGCCCGAAAGTGCCACTTCGCTTGCGCCCATAGTAAAGCGTCCTGCCCAACGGTCGGTTCTGCCTTCTATGAGTTGAAAAGAAAGAAGTGAACTCAGCATATTACCTCTGTTGGCAGGAAAAGCGCCCGAGTAAAAATCTACACCTTTTATTAAATCTACATTGAGTATGCCTATGGGTCCACCCGAAGCGCCTTGTGTAGAAAAGTGATTAATAACAGGCATTTCGATATCATCTATATAAAACCGGTTTTCGTTAGGTGCGCCACCACGTATAATGATGTCGTTCCTGAAAGCCACGGTAGAAGCTACGCCCGGCAGCGATTGTATGACCTTAGAAATATCGCGGTTGCCGCCCGGATAGCGCTGTATTTCGTTGGTTCCAATGGTTTTTACCGAAACCGGACTTTCCTCTGTTCTTTGAAATGGATTGGCTTTGATTTCTACTTCATCCAATTGTTTCGAAGTTTCTTTTAACCCGATATTCAACATCGCAGCACGAGCATTGGTCACTTGTATTTCGGGAATAATTTTAGTTTCAAAACCCAAAAACGAAACTACAAGATTATACAGGTCGGGTTTTAATCCGGTGATTTCAAAATTTCCATCCAAATCGGTAGTGGTTCCTATGCTTGTATTCTGAATAACCACGTTGGCAAAAGCTACCGGCTCGTTATTCACTTCATTGTAAACCTTTCCGCGAATGATGCCGTTTTGCCCCATTGCAGAAAAGCTAAAACAAATAGAAAGAAAGAGAAAAAAGGTTTTCATGAAAGAATAATGGCAAAGAAACAACAAAGCGTGCGGAAAGTTTTCTTTGCCTGAAGTAAGTTTTAGTAATAAAACTGAATAACCATTAAATTTAAAAATTGAATCTTAATTCTCTCGAAATCGTTTTTTATCTTTGCACACCGCGAAAGCGAAAGTTTGTTTTGAAATGGTGATTGTAGCTCAGTTGGTTAGAGCGCCAGATTGTGGCTCTGGAGGTCGCGGGTTCGAGCCCCGTCTTTCACCCTTAAAACCTGAAATGTTGAAATAGACATTTCAGGTTTTTCTTTTTTTAAGCCAAAATTTATGAAGATTTAGAGGGAAATAAATACACTACATCATCGAAAAATGCACAATCAATACCTGAAGCACGCCAATCATAAATCCTATAAATGCACCGATGAGTTCAATGAATCGGAACTCTTTACTCAGTATATCTAATATCAAAGATTCGAGTCTTTCCGAAGAAAGATTTTCTATTTTTTCGCGTACAATTTCCGCTACATCTATTTCCTGTTCGATGCTGGTGAGGTATTGGTCTATCACATCGGGTGCGGCTTTATCCATTTCCACCATCAGGTCTTCTTTCACTTTGGCTTTTCGTTTATCGCCAAAAAAAACCGACATTACCGGATAGTTGTTCGGAAAAGTATTGGTGAGATAATTATCAATCTTTTCTTCAATCACTCTTTTCATGGTATCGGTGCTGTGAGTCATCCGATAGCGAATGTCTTTTGAAGAAAAAAGTTCGGTAGCGATAATGCCACCCAACTTTTCTGCTACTATTTTTTGATTTTTGGGAAACACGCCCTGAAACGTGAGAAACAAAATCTTTTTAGGGCGTCTGGGTCGAAACAACATCTTGATGGCAACCCAGTTGGTAAGCCAGCCTATTAGGGCTGCAATAAACGGAATGGTATATACCATAAGAAC
>CAZFFP010000077.1:0-18793 GCA_964518215.1 uncultured Chitinophagaceae bacterium | reverse complement strand
TTATTCGACAGAAAAGAACAAATCAACGAAATAGCGCAAAACCTTTTTCGCACGAAAGGTTATGCAGCTACTTCCATGCGCGATTTGGCAAAAGAGGTGGGCATTGAGCCTGCAAGTTTATACAGCCATGTGAAGTCGAAAGAGGAATTGTTGCAAAACATTTGTTTCAGAATAGCAGATGAGTTTTTCGATGCGTTGCAAAATGTTTTGGAAGAAGATGTAAGCACTGAAGAAAAACTATCAGCCGCTATTGATGCACATG
Source organism: uncultured Chitinophagaceae bacterium (assembly GCA_964518215.1). Classification (GTDB taxonomy): domain Bacteria; phylum Bacteroidota; class Bacteroidia; order Chitinophagales; family CAIOSU01; genus CAYSGX01. Next base: position 18,531 of record CAZFFP010000077.1, on the reverse strand, counting down.
TGGGTGTAATTCTGAACAACTTAGATGCCACTACCGTTTTCTTTCACGAGTGGAAACATTTAAGCGAGCCATCACTTTCAGAATTTAAAACGCTTCGGAACAAATACGAAAAACAATTCCGCAGCATGATTGAAATAGGTATTGAAGACGGTGAGTTTGACGATGTAGATGCGCATGTAAGCATCAAATTGTTGTTTGCCATGATGAATAGCATCTATGAATGGTATAACCCGAAAGGCAAATTGAAACAGAAAGAAATTGTGAGGAATATTGTGGAGACGTTTGTTTACGGAGTAGTTAGCGATATGCGATAGTTCGATTTTCGATATGCGAAAAAAATCGAAAAGCGTAGTGAGTCGAAAATCATAAATCTGAATTCTAAAATCTAAAATACAAGAGTATGTATGGAAGTGCCCATTTAACAGCAGAAGACATTCAACGCTTAAATGCTGTTCAGGATGACCCTGAAAAATTAGCAGCATTTGAAGCGCGTATTGCCCGCGGTGAAAAAATTGAGCCGCACGATTGGATGCCTGCCGAATATCGCAGACAGTTGATTCGCATGATTGAGCAACATGCGCATAGCGAAATTATTGGCGCACTGCCCGAAGGCACTTGGATTACCCGTGCGCCCGGCTTTAAACGGAAAATGGCGTTGATTGCCAAAGTGCAGGATGAAGTGGGACACGGTCATTTACTTTATACCGCTGCCGAAACTTTGGGAAAGCCGCGCGAAGCAATGATAAATGATTTGCTTTCCGGCAAATCGAAATACAGCAACGTGTTTAATTATCCTGCCGAAACATGGGCAGATGTAGCGTTTATCGGGTTCCTGATAGATGCCGCTGCCATTGTAAATCAGTTGGCAAACTCCAAAGGTTCTTACGCGCCTTATTGCCGTGCGTTGGAAAGAATTTGTGCCGAAGAAGCATTTCATTTGAAACAAGGACATGACAATTTTGTAGCATTAGCAACAGGCACACCCAGGCAAAGAGCAATGATTCAGGATGCAGTGAACCGTTGGTATAAACCCATGCTGCATTTCTTTGGTCCTCCCGATAAAGAATCGGTGCATACAGAGAAGCTGGTGAAGTGGAAAGTGAAAATGGGAACGAATGATGATATGCGCAATCAGTTTTTGGATATGTATGTACCGAAAGTTTGGGAAGTGGGAATTACTTTTCCCGACCCTAACCTGCGTAAAAATCCTGAAACCAAACGTTGGGAATTCAGCGATCCCGATTGGGATGAATTTAAGCGTGTGATTAACGGTGATGGTCCGTGCAACAAAGAAAGATTAGCCGTGCGAAAATGGGCGGAAGAACACGGACGTTGGGTGCGCCAGGCGTTGATGAATCCGGCAGAACGATATACGATTCCTTTGGCATAATTAATAGAACGCTGATTGTTATGATACTGATGATAGGTTATGATTATCATAATGAATCATAAAAATCATAATCCATCAGCGTTCCATAAAAACACAACGACATGAAATCATTAGACCCCAGAATAAACAGAGTTGATTTACAAAACAATGATGGCAACTTAACCGCTGAAGAAGTTTGGCATACTTACGAAGTGTTTCATCAGGAAAAGCGCGGCAAGCAACATACGCATGTTGGCAGCGTTCATGCCCCCGACCCTGAAATGGCTTTAGTGTTGGCAAAAGAACAATATGCCCGCAGAGGCAAATGCGTAAATCTTTGGGTGGTAAAAACATCCAATATTTTCGCCTTCAATATGGAAGATGAAGACATGTTTGCCACCGTTCCCGAAAAGGTGCACCGCGAAGCAGGCATATATTCTAAAGTGAGAGAAAAGATTGAGAAATTTCAAAAAGAACAAACAATAGAACGCTGATTATTATGATACTGATGATAGGTTATGATTATCATAATGAATCATAAAAACCATAATTCATCAGCGTTCCATCTAAAAACAAAAAAATGGATTCACTAAAAAACCTCCTCTACCGCATGGCTGACGATGCACTCATCATCGGTCATCGAAATTCAGAATGGACAGGCTTAGGTCCGATGCTGGAAGAAGACATAGCATTCTCATCAATGGCACAAGACAAAGTGGGTATTGCAAATGCACTATACTCCATGTTGCACGAACAGCTTGGTGAAAAAGACCCTGACACAATTGCATTCACAAGGAATGAAAAAGATTTCTTCTGCGCTCATTTAGTGGAGTTACCTATTGGCGAATACGATTTCAGTTTGGTGCGCCACTTTTTGTATGACCACGCAGAATTTTTGCGCTTCGAGATGTTGCAACATTCATCTTATAAACCTTTAGCCGATTTATCTAAAAAAGTAAAAGGTGAATTGAAGTATCATATTCTTCATGCCGATACTTGGATGAAACGATTAGGCACTGCCACCGAAGAAAGCAAAGCGAGAATGCAGAGTGCGTTGAATATAGCATTCCCCTTGGCATATAGCTTATTCGAGCCATCTGAATATGAAGAACAATTAAAAACGGAAGGCATTTTTGAAGGCGAAAAAATATTGCAGGAAAAATGGCTAACAGCCATTCAGAATATCATCATTCAAACCGATATGCATTTGCCCGAAGTAAAAGATATAACGATTCACTATGGCGGCAGAAAAGGATTTCATACCGAACATTTGCAGCCCATGTTAGATGAAATGACGGAAGTGTTTAGAATAGATGCTTCTGCTCAATGGTAAGTTTTACGATATGCGACTTTGCGATACTCGATATGCGACAAGTACGTGTTTGAAGAGATTGTTACAAGGTTATAAAAGTTATAAAGTTGAAAAATAATTCATCATTAACATTACACCTTGCAATCTTATAGCCACACAGCTATTAAAAAATAAAATGACAACAACAGAAAACATATCGCCACAACAACAAAATATTTTTGACGCTTTACATTCCGTCAAAGACCCTGAAATACCTGTAATATCTGTGGTGGACTTGGGCATTATTACAGGCGTGGAAGTAGATGAAAAAAACAATTCGGCAGTGGTGAAAATGACTCCCACATTTGTTGGTTGCCCTGCCATTAATTTCATGCGCGATAACGTGAAGAAAACAGTGGAGCAATTGGGTTTCGATAAAGTAGAAGTAATAGTAGATTTTGAAAAACGCTGGAGCAGCAATCTCATCACCGAAACTGGAAGAAAACAATTAGAAGAATTTCGCCTATCGCCCCCACCCAAACACGATGGCGATGTTACCAACGAACTTTTAGAACACGCCAAATGCCCCCACTGTAGCAGCACCAACACCACGATGAATTCTCCATTTGGACCTACCCTTTGCCGCGCCCTGCATTTCTGTTTCGATTGCAAGCAAGGCTTCGAGCAGTTTAAGCCGGTGTAATAGTTTTGTGGAGCTTTAGCGCATAAATATCTGCTTGCTTAGCTTTTGAAATGCCTCTAAGCAACTATGAATAGTCTAACTCCCATTCAAGTTATTTAATCCGCTTTTTCAAATCAGTATCTTTGAATTTCATTTTCCAACATTCATTTTTTAGTTATGAAAAAAATAGGTATTTCTTCTTGCTTTCTATATCCCGATTTGAAGCGGCCATATTTCGGTCCTAAAACACTTTTTTACCTTGAAAGCGATATGGCAAACTATATCAGCAAAGAAGGCATATTACCTGTTCTGATTCCCGATTTGCCCTTCGAAAAGATGAAGGCGCTTACTGATGAATTAGATGGATTGATTTTGCAAGGGGGCTCAGATATAGCTCCCGAAACCTATGGCGAAGAACCCATTGAAAATGGCAAATGGCCGGGCGACCCCAACCGCGATCGCTACGAAATAGAATTAATAGATTTTTTTCTCGATGCCCAAAAACCCATTTTAGGTATTTGCAGGGGATTTCAAATTTTGAATGTTTATTTCGGAGGGAGCCTGTATCAGGATATTGCAACACAGTTGCCCGACAAGTTGCTGCATCGCGATGCGGAAAAATACGACCGGATTAATCATGAAGTGATTTTTGAAAAAGATAAATTTCTGCACAAAATTTATGGAACTGAGCAAGGCAGAGTTAACTCGGTACATCATCAGGCAGTAAAAGAATTGGGAAGAAGATTGGAAGTGCTGGCTACATCTGAAGACGGACTAATAGAGGCATTTCAATGGAAAGATGCTGAAGCAGGAAAGGTAATGGGTGTGCAGTGGCATCCTGAATTTTTTCATAATTCTCAAACACCACTCATAGACCCACAGCCGGTGTTAGACCATTTCATTTCTTTTATTAATTGAAAATGTTTCATTAAAACTCCAATACTAATCCTAACGGGCAATGATCGGAACCCATCACATTCATGTTGATGAAAGCATCTTTAACATAAGGCTTTAAATCGTTGGAAACAAAAAAGTAATCAATACGCCAACCCACGTTTCTGTCGCGAGCGCGAAAGCGTTGATCCCAATAAGTATATTGTCCGCCTTCTTCGTGAAACATTCTGAAAGTATCGGTATAGCCGGCAGCAATAAGTCTGTCTAACCACTCGCGCTCAATAGACATGAAACCCGAAGTATTCACGTTTTCTTTTGGTCGCGCCAAATCAATCTCTTTGTGAGCCGTATTAATATCTCCGCAAATAACTATGCTTTTACCTTCATTTTTTTGTCTTTCAATTTTTTTTAAAAACGCCTCATAAAATTCCAGCTTATAATGAAGTCGGTCATCGCCACTGCCGCCATTGGGGAAATAAATTCCATACAATATAAACTCGGGATAATGCGCTTCGACAACTCTGCCTTCGTTGTCAAATTTATCGTTTTCAATACCATACCCTACAAATGATGGTATTGTTTTGCTGAACAAGCCTACTCCGCTATATCCCTTCTTAGTTTTATGCGCATCAAAATAAGTATGATAGCCCGGAATAACTTTTACTTCAGCAGGAATTTGCTCTACCTGCGCTTTGGTTTCCTGAATACAAACCATATCGGCATCTTCTAGTCGAAACCAATCTAAAAAGCCTTTACCCAACGAAGCGCGAATACCATTTACATTCCATGAAATCATTTTATATCGAGGCATATTAAATCTGTTTTAGATAAATTTTCTTATGTTGGAACAGGTGCAAAGTTATAAAGTTGTGAGCTTAAACTATTTTTGCTTTATGAATTACAAAAACCCCCTCACCATAGCCGTAGATTTTGACGGAACCATTGTGGAGCATAAATATCCTGAAATAGGAAAAGAAATGGCATTTGCTTTTTCTACTTTGAAAGCATTGGAGAAACAAGGACACCGCCTCATACTCTGGACTTACCGGGCAGGAAAAGAATTAGACGAAGCTGTTGAATATTGTCGTAAAAACGGCATTGAATTTTTTGCAGTGAATAAAAATTTCCCTGAAGAAAAATTCGATGCCTTCACCATGAGCCGAAAAATAATTGCCGATGTGTATATAGACGACCGCAATGTGGGCGGCTTTTTGGGTTGGAGTAAAATTTGGGAAGAACTGGGACCGGGCAATAAAGATTTAGACAAAAAATATCCTCACGAAAGCGAAAAAGAACAGTCGCTGATGCAGCGATTAAAAAGATTTTTGCAATAGATTGATTCTTTATTTTTCAACACTTGCGCCAACTGCTATTTGTTAAAAAATTTTCATTCATACTTATCCTTATTTTTGCGCACAAAAATCAGCGGCTTGCCCAACCACATTATTGTCTTTCTGCTTTTATCGCTACTGAGCATGGTTTCGGGGTTCTCGCAAAACATCACTATCACGGGTACTGTTACCGATGCACAAACCGGTGAGCCGATTCCTTATGCAAATGTTGTAGTAGTAGGAAAGTTTGGTGGCGCCAGCACCGATATGAATGGCGACTTCAGAATCAGTGTGAATAAACGTAACGATTCACTCTCCATTTCTTCCATAGGATACATTACTCAGAAAATAAAATTAGCCGACCTCACCGGGCATCATTTAATGATTCAACTCGAAACCGAAAGTTTCAATATTAATGAAGTGCAGGTTTATGCCGGAGAGAATCCGGCAGATATTCTGATGAAAAAAATGATTGCTGCAAAAGCCATTAACAACCCTAATAATTTCAATACGCTTCAATATGAATCATACACCAAATATGAAATTGATTTTGATAATGTAACAGAAAAAGACCTTGAAAAAAATGTGCTGCTCAAAGGTTTCGATTTCATGAAAGATTATATTGACACGGTAACCTATAAAGGAAAATCTGTGCTTCCGGTATTTTTCATCGAGCAAATTTCTGATAACTACAGGCAGAGCAATCCCGTAAAAATGATTGAGCGCGTCAGAGGTCAGAAAATGACTATGCTGCGCAACAGCCCGCTCATTACCGAGTTGATTTCTAATGTGAATCAGAATTTCAATATTTATGATAATTTGATGACCCTTTTGGGCAAAAGTTTGGTAAGCCCGATTGCCGATTACGGTTTGTCGGTTTATAAATACAACATCAATGAATTAGACACGCTATACATTGACGGGCAACCTCACTTCACCATGAAATTTAAACCAAAGCGCAAAGGCGAAAACGCTTTTGTTGGAACCATGATAGTGAATATTGAAAACTTTGCCGTGCGCTCCATTGATGCCTCTTTACCTTCAGATTTGAATATCGGATTTGTAAAAGATTTTCACTTCACTCAGGATTTTATTCCTGTAACTTTTACAGAAAACGACAGTATCAAAACCCGCTATGCACCCAACAAAGAAAGTATCAGAATGAATTTTTCTGCCAACGTTGGCAAAGGCGCATTGCTGATTGGTAAAAAAAGTTCGAGCTATCGCAATCATATTGTGAATGAGCCGATAGACCCGAAAGTTTTCGACCCATACAAAACTACTGTTGTTGAAGATTCGGCTTATCTGCGCGATGATGTTTTTTGGGACACCACCCGCCATGAACAATTACTCAAAAGCGAAGCCGGCATATATGATATGGTGGACAGCCTCAAGCGCACCAGCAAGTTTAAAGTGCTGAAGTATTCGTTAGTTACCATTTCGAGCGGCTATGCCAAATTCGGACCTATAGGCGTTGGAAATGTTGCCAATATTTTCAGTCGCAATCAGGTAGAAGGCTGGCGTTTTCGTTTAGGCATGATGACCAATCGCGATTTCAGCGAGCGAGTGAACATTCAGGCTTATGTGGCTTATGGTGTAGGCGACAACCGTTTTAAATATGGCGGCAAAACCATTTTTGTCATATCGAAAAAACCCTGGCACAAACTCACTTTTGCCGGCAGAACCGATATTGATTTTATGAGCCGTCATGCCGAAGAAATGGACCAGGATAATGTGTTCACATTGGTGCAGAAAAAAAATGTTACGCAACGCCTGTATAATATCGAAGAAGGAAGTGTGGTTTACGACAATGAGTTTTATAAAGACATGACTTCGTATCTCACGGTTCGCCACCGCAGGTTCAGTCCCTATTTTCCATTCAGCTACGATGTAGAATCTGTTCAGATAGAAAAAATTGTTACTTCCGAAGTGGAATATGCCGTTCGCTGGCAACACAAATCGCGCAATCTTCCTGCGGTTTTCGACCGCGATGCAAAAGCAAATAATTTTTTCGCGCAGTTCAGAAAAAAAACAGAGTTTCCTGTGGTATGGCTCAAATATCTCGTGGGCATTCCTCAAATCGCATTCAGTCAGTTTGAATATCACGACATCAGTCTTGGTTTTCAGGGCGATGTGCGCACCACAGCCAAACAATCGTTCTATTACAATTTGTGGTTCGGAAAAATATTTGGCACGGTTCCGTTTTTATTGCTAAAAAATCCGCAGGGCAATTTTCATCACGTGCATAATAAATATTTGTTCAACAACATGAATCTGTTGGAGTTTTCTGCCGATGAATATACCAGTTTGAATTTTCAATATTTCTTCGGGGGCGTTATAGCAGATAAATTGCCTTTGATAAAAAAACTGAAATTACGGGGCGTTGCTACTTCAAATGTATTTTACGGAAATGTATCTCAAGCCAATCGTGAAGCCAATCAATTCAACAATATTGGTGTTGCATACCCGATACCTTACATGGAAGCCGGATTCGGCATAGAAAATATTCTGAAGTTTATTCGAATTGATTGCATTTGGCGCGTTACTCAGCGCGACCGCCCCGAAGCATACAAATTTGGAGTGTATGCAAGTTTATTTATAAAAGTTTAATTACGGGGTTTCCACTTCAAAAGCAGAAAAAGTGTCGGTGATTTTTTGTTCGCTCACAATTTTTCCGTCATCATATTGTCTTACCAAACTCTTTTTTCCCTGCTCATCTTTCCATACCCACTTGCCCGTATTTTTGTCTTTGCTGAATTTACCGACAACAAGTTTTTTTCCGGAGGGATAAAAATAATTCCACTTGCCTTCTTTGGAGCCGTTTTTGAATTTGATGACATACATGCGCGCACCACCATCGTAGTATCCGCGGCTCGTACCGTCTTTAATGCCTTTGTTAAATGTTTCTTCTAATTTGAGCCTGCCGTTGGGGTAGAATAATTTTCTATTACCGTCCCATTGGTCGTTCACAAAATATTCATCGCTCATCATTGCTCCGGTAGAATCAAAAGCCGTCCATCTGCCTTCTTTTAATCCGTCATTATAAGAGCCATCCACAAACAACTGTCCGTTTTCGTGGTGAATTTGATAAGCGCCTGTGTAAGGATTATCGCTTCCTTTCAATACCATTTTGCGGTCTTTGCGCTCTAATTCGGGAGTTTTTGAAAAATCCTGAGCCTGAGTCGCAAACGAAATCAGAATTGATAGCGGAAGTAATGTTTTAAGGAATTTCATAGCTTTATTCACGACATTAAAGTTATGTATTTTTCTCATAGACCATAATTTTAGCACATTATTTACTTCTGTATTCTTTAAATATCTCTTAATACCGCCCACTTGCACATGCTGTGAATAAGAATTAAAGGCAGAAGAATATGGTTTTTGTGCTTCGGATTATCTTTGAGCAAATTTTTTACATGCCTACCATAGCCGAATTACAGCAAATAGCTTCACAAGTTAGAAGAGATATTGTCAGAATGACCAATGGCGCTTCGTCCGGCCATCCGGGCGGCTCGTTAGGTTGTGCCGATTTTATGACTGCTTTGTATTTTGAAGTGATGCAGCACAACACTTCATTTAATATGAACGGAACAGACGAAGATGTGTTTTTTCTTTCCAACGGACATATTTGTCCGGTGTGGTATAGCGTATTGGCACATGCGGGTTACTTTGACAAGAGCGAATTAAGTACTTTCAGAAAAATAAACAGCAGACTACAGGGGCACCCCGCCACCATAGAGCATATTCCTGGCGTGCGAATGGCAGCAGGCTCACTGGGGCAAGGCTTATCGGTGGCATTAGGTGCCGCCCTTACCAAAAAACTCAATGGCGAAAAGCATGTAGTGTTTTCGCTTCATGGCGATGGCGAGTTGCAGGAAGGGCAGATTTGGGAAGCAGCATTGTTTGGCGCTCATCATAAAATTGACAATATCATAGCAACAATTGATTGGAACGGGTTGCAAATTGACGGGCCCAACGATGAAGTAATTTCATTAGGCGATCTGCCCGGAAAATGGCAATCGTTCGGGTGGGAATTGCTGCATATGGATGGCAACAATATGGAAGAAGTGTTAAAGGTTTTAGCAGAAGCAAAATCGAAATCTGGACAAGGCAAACCCATCGTAATACTGATGAAAACCATTATGGGTAAAGGCGTTGATTTTATGGAAAACGACCACGGCTGGCATGGTGTGGCGCCCAACAACGAACAGCTTGAAAAAGCATTGGCTCAGTTGGAAGAAACATTAGGCGATTATTAGCCGAATTTTTTGCACTTTATCTGATTTTTTCAGAATTGTATATTTTGTGCTGATACGCTTTCTCCTACTTGTGTATTTTTATAGCCTTGAATTTTTGTGTATAATTCAGATTTGAAATTGGTCTATCAACAACCAACAGAGGGCAGCATATTAATAGATCTGAGCCGTTGAAAATCGGGCACATATCTCATAGTAGCAGAAGATGAACTTGGCAACCGACAATGCAGATTGTTGGTGAAACTATAGCCGCAAAAGGCTTATTCATCTTTTATTTACTATTCGGCATTAAGAATGGGTGCGTGTAATATTCATGCCTTTGTTCTTTAGGGCATTTTATTGGCTGTTTGTTATATTGCTCGTTTTGTGTCTGTGGGAACGCCATGTCCAACAATGATAAGCATTGAGTAACGAGTTTTAGATAGCCCGATAATATTCTCACAAAACATTTCGTTGAATGTCCCGACATTGGTTCGGGACATTCTATTTTTACAGCATGAAGAAATTTTTTACAGTCATTTTATTCTTTCCTTTTATACTCCTTGCGCAACAAGATTTTTCAAAATTGATTCAGCAGGAATCCATATTGTTAACCGATGCCGCTTTGATTATTAATGGCGAAGATGAAAAAGAAAGGTTTGAAGCCAACAAACGTTTTATTCCTGCATTGGTAAACGCACTGAAAAATTCAGGCTCGTTCAATTACACTTTTGATTCTCTGAGCAATTATATTTCTATACTATATCCTGCCGATAATTCTTTCAGAATTTTTTCGTGGCAATTCACCAAAGACAATGGCGGTTACCGTTATTTCGGAGCCATTCAAATGAACCAATCTGCCGAACTAAAGTTGTTTCCGTTGATTGATTTTTCAGATTCCATTCCGGCAGAAAATCTGATCCATTCTAAATTAAATCCTAATCAGTGGCACGGGTGTGTTTACTATAATATTTTGGAACACAAACACAAAAAGAAAACCTATTACACACTGTTTGGTTGGGATGGAAATGATTTATGGAGCACAAAAAAACTAATGGATGTATTACACTTCGAAAATGGTAAACCTGTATTCGGATATCCATTCATTGAAAATCCGGAAAATGAAAAACAACTGCTTCACCGCTTTATTATTCAATTTAGAAAAGATGCATCTGTAACACTTAACTATAATAAAGAAGAGAAGAAAATTATTTTCGACCATCTCACCGCGCCCGAACAAAGATTATCGGATATGTCTTTTACTTTTTTGCCCGATGGAACTTATTCGGGTTTCAAATGGAAAAAAGGCAGATGGCAATTTGTAGAGAAAATAAAAATCAAAGCATTGGGCGATTTTGACAAGCCGCCTGTTCCCAATAAAGTTGATTTCAAAAAGAGAAAAAAACAAATGGACGAACAAATCAGAAAGAGTTATTGAACCTTTAATAGTTATTTTGCTTGACAATTTTCATTAGAATATTATTTCTTAATAAAATTAGGTTCAATAATACACTACTGTTCTTCCTTTGAAAGTGCCATCGGTTACCGCCATGCTTTCTCCCATTTGATTATAGAGTCTGCATGAAAATTTACCGCTGGTAGTATAGGGCGTGTATGAATCTAAGGTGTTGAGTGCATGGTCGGTTACCTCAAAGAAACTTCCGGTTTGGTCGCCACGGGTATTCCATTCTGTTCCGTTTTCATCAACATAAGCAATTTCAATTCCTTCTTTAATTGCAAACTGAGAGGAATTTCCAAACTGATAATTGCCTAAGCGAAACACACTTTTTATATCTTCTTTGGTGGGCGGGTTGTTATCTACAAATTTTAAAAAGTAGATATTGAATACATTCTCGCCATTTTTTGCAAAAGTAGTGGACTGGCGTTCCATGTATTTTCCAAGAGCCGGAACAAATGCACCGCCTTTGCCATAGCCGTTAAGGTATCCATCTTTATTTTCAGTAAATGAAACTGTTTCTCCTTCAATTTTTGCTGAAGAATAGAAGCTTTCAACTTTGTGTATGCTACCGTTTCCGGGAGCTTTGGTGCATGAAGTGAATAGCGCTAATGCGGCAATAAATCCGAATGCTCTGAATATTACTCTTTTCATAACCGTTGTGTTTATTGTTAAAATTTATATTTTGCACTTTATTCTTACGTTCAAAAACAATAAAGGTTTCATGAAAAAGTATTTATTAATAATGCTCGCTGTTTTATTCTTTACTTTATTTTCCTCTTGTAGTCGCTACCACATTGTTAATATCTGGAAAATAGAAGATGCTGTTTCGCCAGACAATAGTGACAACTATATAGCCAAAATGCTAAACGAAATGAAAGAGCATGCTGAAGTAACTTTCAACAGAGACGGCTTCTTCTCTTTAAAAATGAATGACTTCTACAGCAAAGGCATTTGGTTGCTCGACAAAAAAGCAAGTATCGTTTACACAACCAATGCTGAAGGAGATACTACCGTAAACCATATTCTTAAAAGCGAAAAAACAAAGTTGCAATTAAACTCAATTGATTTGCGCAACAATAACCGTATGATTATTACGCTGGTACCCAAAAACTAGGCTCGCTGCAATTCAAACACCGTTACCTCGGGCAATATGCCCACTCTTCCGGGATAACCTATAAAACCAAACCCTCTGTTAACGTATAGATATTGGTGGGCTTTATTGTATAAGCCTGCCCATTGCTCGTAGAAATATTGCGAAGGACTCCACTTCAATCCCGGAATTTCAACTCCGAACTGTGCCCCGTGCGTGTGTCCGGCAAACATAATATTGATATCAGGATGATTCGGGCAAACTTCACCATCCCAATGGCTGGGATCGTGTGATAATAATAGTTTTACAGGCACATGTTCGCAACCTTCTTTAGCTTTTATAAGATTGCCGTATTTAGGAAACCTTAGTTTTGAACTCCAGTTTTGAACACCAATAATGGCAATGCTTTCATCATTACGGGTGAGTATTTTATTTTCATCTATAAGCAATTGCCATCCCATCTGCTTCTGAATATCTTTCAGCAAATTCAGATTGTCGGTTTTTGCTTCTTTGGAATCCCAATACACATAATCGCCATAATCATGATTGCCTAATACTGAATACACGCCTTCTTTAGCCTTAAGTTTTGAGAATACATCTATATAAGGAAGCATTTCGGCAGCTATATTATTTACCAAATCGCCCGTAAAAAAAATCAAATCGGCTTTTTCGGCATTTATTTTTTCTATGGCTTTTTCGATAGGTTTTTGAGTAGTAAAACTGCCGGAATGAATATCGGAAAGCTGAATAATTTTCATTCCGACAAATGAATCGGGCAAATTCGGAAGTTTAATTTTTATTCTGCGAAACTGATAGTTGTAAGCATTTATTATCATGCCGTGCAGTCCTAATGCCAAAGGCATTAAACCTATAAAAATTCCTAATTGACTGATAAACTTAGCCCGGCTGATACCATTGCCTGATATATCATTGCTCTCAGTATTTGAAAAAATATTTGCAGCCCATCGCACCAAGCGTTGTGTATCATCAGCCAACAGAAACAGAATAATAAAAAGCTTTGAAATAAACACCAACATGAAAAATGCAAAATAGTAACTGCGCAGTATGGTTTGTTTCTGAGGCATCTCTACAAACCAAGTAGCATAAATGCTCAACAACATGGCTATGGTGAAGCCCCAAAAAAGATATTCAGATGTTTGTATCCAAAACCCACTCGAATCTCTAAACACGGTTTTCACTGCTTGATATACATACGTATCTACAAGCAAAATAATAATGGTTACTATAAAATAAACTACGAGTGGATTTTTCATTTTAAACTTAACTGCATTCATGCAAAGCTATTCAACACAGCTTATAGGGAATAGTTTCTAAGATACAGTTAACAAATGAAAACATTTGGAGAATGTTGAGTTAGCACACATCTTGCGACTGAAGGCTTACAACTTAAGGCTAATAGCTATTCAAATAATCAAATATGCACCCGATACTGAATAGTAAAATTTCGCGGAGGCTCCATACGAGCCGGACGAACAGTATATTCTCTGTTCATTACATTATTGACGATGAATGATATCTTTCCATATTTACTGAAGTCGTAAGAGATACGCTGATTGTAAACTACACCACCTTTATTATGTTTTGCCCTATAATCACCGAGTTCGGGAATAAAAAACTCAAAAATATCATCCACTTTTTCAACGTGGCTATAATAACGCACCTCAGTTCCGATGGTTACTTTTTTTAGGTCTATTTCCAAATCAAATTTCACCAAATGCCTAAAACGGTATTTCAACATGGCAGACATCAGCAACGAATCTCTGCCTGTTTCCTGCACATCAAATCTGGTTCCCATGCTTTGGAAGAAATATTTTGTAAACCTTCCGGCATTTGCCAAAGTGGTGTCTGTATTCAAATCAGCACCATAATTATAGGTATAACCCGATTGTATGCGAACAGGTATTTTGCCTACTTTTCCTGCGCCAAGCAATGACAATTCATATCCTGCAATTCTGGCACGACTGATATTGTTTGCGACAAATCCCAATCTTCCCAAATCAAAATCAATTCCGTATTCTATCATGTCCCAATATTCCATCCAGAAAAAAGAAGCATCGGCATAGCCTAACCAATCTTTGATTTTAACACCCTGCTTAATTCCTATTTCTGCATTTATACCATATTCCGGTTTTAAGTTTGGATTAGGCAATACGCTGATACCTGCAGTAAGCTCTTCATCAGCAAATCGCTCTGCTATACTCGGAAATCTGAATCCTTGCGAAATATTACCTCTGAGCCAGGTAGCTTTGGCTGCCTGAAAATTTATTCCTGCATTTCCTACCGGACGTTTGGCGGTAACGCTGTCGAGTTTATAATATTCATATCGTCCGCCCAAAATAAAATTGAAACGTTTGATTTTATAATCTAACTGAACATATCCTGCCAAGTTTTGACTGTTAAGTAATCCAAATTCTGAGGGATCATTCAGCTTGGAATGCTGGGCAACGGTTCCTGCAAAAACAGTCAATCCGAAATTGAAACTTCTTTGAAACTGATATTCAGAATACCACTGATAAGCCTGAGCTGCTGCTGAGGTAAAAACCAAATTGCCATAATAGAAACGATTTCTGAGCGTGTGCTTGTTGCCCGATTTGTCGTAATAAGTAATCCATGGGTCAACAAAAAGAGTTCTTCTTTTCTGCAAACTCAACGTGCCTCTATCTCTCGGTCCGTTACTGCCAAAAGGAATATAAGCATCAGTAGTATAACCGTTCCAGAAAAAATAATCGCCCTCTTCGCTATCCATCATATTGGCGGTAATCCCCATTGTAAGACCATCAACATTTTTAGCTCTGAAACGATATTTGGCTGAAAATCTGCGGTGACCCACATCAAGCAGACGAATGAAACCAAGAGATTTATTGAAGTTGGCAGCAACTGCTACATCGTGCTGACCGAAACGTTGTTTGTGTGAAAACTGTCCTCCGTATCGCATAGGGTAACCAATTTTATTACCTTCCCACCATTTGATGCTGTCGCGACCCGGACTATCATAAAAATTAGTGTAAATCAACACATCGGTTTCGGGCTTGTCTTTGGCAAATCCAGTGCGTACATTTACCACGCCATTGAGTGCAGATGCGCCATACAACGCAGAAGAAGCCGACTTCAAAACCTCCACTTGGTCAATCAACTCGATTGGAATAAAATTCCAACGTATTTCATTGCGGTCTACACTCAACAAAGGAATATCATCTACCATCACCTGAACGCGACTACCCACACCAAAAGAATAACCACTGCCACCGCGAATGGTAATTTGATTGTCCACCATCACTACCCCGGCAATTTTATCCATGCCCTCGTTCAGTGTAACCACATTAGAGTTTTGCAATAAATCACTTTTCAACACTTCAATCGAAACCGTTTCTTCCGAAAGTTTGCGTTCATAGCGCGAACCCGACACGGTTACAATATCCAATTGCTTGGCAGATTCTCTGAGATTAAAATCGAGTGGCAAGGTTTGCCCCGATTGAAGAGTAACTTTTTGGCTGATAGTTTCATATCCGAGATAACTTATCTGCAAACGATACTCACCGGGCTCTGCTTGTAAATTATATTTTCCATCCAAATCAGTAGTGGTTCCGTTGTTTCCGCTCAACAACACGTTTACTCCAACTAAAAGCTCGCCTGTTTTAGAGTCTTTTATAACTCCTTTAACAGCAGCTTCCTGAGATAAAACAATAAAAGAACTGAATAGAAAAATGAGGTTGATTATGATGTGCTTCAGCATGGCTGACAGTTTTAGTGATTCAAAACCGATAATTTAATATTGGCTTAAAATTGGCGCAAATCTACCAAATAGATTAATGTTTGAGTGGGAAGTTTTGAACAGACCGGAATTGCAAGCCATTCATCAAATTTTTGCGATGATGTTCTCCAATTGCAAATCCAATAACTTTATCCCAAAATTCACCCAATCACACATTCATGCAGCCATATCTTGAAATCGTTTTCACACAATCCTCACCTATTCAAATTGATATACTCACAGCATTACTTTCGGAAGCAGGCTATGAAGGTTTTGAAGAATGTGAAGAAGGATTCAAAGCATTTATTCCGAAGAAAGATTTCAGCGAAAGTGAATTGAAAGAAATTTTGCAATCGAGTGATGCATTACAAAACTTAAATTTTTCTCTCAAAGAAATTGAGCCGGAAAACTGGAACCGTGCCTGGGAAGAAAATTTTCAGCCGATAAATATTGACAACCAATTATACATTCGCGCATCGTTTCATCCTGAAAACAAAAATATTCCGCTCGAAATTATTATTGACCCCAAAATGTCTTTTGGCACAGGGCATCATGCCACTACACACATGATGAGTCAGATGCTGATGGATATGGAATTGAAAAACAAAACCGTTTTCGACTTCGGAAGCGGAACAGGAATCCTTTCCATTCTTGTTGCTAAACTCGGATCATCTTCAGTATATGCGCTCGACCACGAAGAATGGGCATATCATAATTGTTTGGAAAATTGCCTGTTGAACAATGTAAAAAATATTGAGGCGGTTTGGGGCGATGAAAGCCGTTTTCCTCAAAGCAACTATGATATTATTTTAGCCAATATCAATCGGAATATTATTCTCAAAAACTTACCTCAACTTGCTACATTACTGCCGCCCGGAGGCATACTGCTCATCAGCGGATTTCTGATTGATGATGTGGGCGATATTCTTCAAACTTCATTGACGCATCGTTTGGCAAGAATCGAAATGTTGGAGCGCGATGGCTGGATTTGTATGAAGTTGCAAAAATGAATTCTTCTTGTCTATTCATCAATACAGGAAGGCTGATACGCTAAAATTATTCTTCAGAAATTTCTTAGTAAGTTGATATGAATATATTTGTAAATAATACACATAGTTACCTATATTAATTACATATTTATTTTGTTTGTTTTTTCCTTCTTTGGACGATGTTTTTTTAATAAATTTCGCTTTTAATGTTGCATTATTAAAGCCAACTTATTATGAAACCAACTGTATTTTTTCTTTTTTATCTGCTGATATCGCTATGTGTAATAGCCCAAACCCCCGAAAAAATCAATTATCAATCTGTGCTTCGCGACAATGCAGGCGAGCCTATGCCCAATTATTCGTTCAATCTTCGAGCAAGTATTTTGCAGGGGAGTGCCTCAGGAACTGTCGTGTATTCAGAGATTCACAAACCCGCCACCAATGCATTCGGCTTGTTTACTTTACAATTAGGAACAGGCTTGGTAGCTGCCGGTGATTTTGAAACTATTGACTGGGGCAGCAGTGAATATTTTCTGAGAATTGAAGTGGACTTGGTGAGCAATAATAATTACATCATTATAGGAACGCAACAACTCATCAGTGTTCCTTATGCGCTTTATTCCAAGAAGGCTGCAAGTGTTGACGGGTTGCCAACAACTTTCGATACCGATTCCACTAACGAATTACAATCGCTCATTTTCAATCCGGCTACCGGAGAGCTTAGCATCAGCAGTGGCAACACTATTACACTGCCATTTGCAACAGGAGGCGATAACTGGGGCAGTCAGGTTGTGGTTTCGGATGCTACACTTACGGGCGATGGAACAGCGAGCAATCCGCTTTCGGTTGCAGGAGTGCTCACCGATAATCAAACACTTAGCATTTCGGGCAACGACCTTTCTATTTCGGGAGGAAATACGGTAACCCTTCCGGCAGGATTGAACGGTGCAGACGGTTTAAGCGCTTATGAGATTTGGCTGAGTCAAGGCAATACCGGAACAGAAGCCGATTTTTTGGCAACACTTCAGGGACCACAAGGAATCGCAGGAGTTGATGGCGCGCCCGGACCCCAAGGTCCTGCAGGCGCTGACGGGCAAGATGGAGCCGATGGACAAGACGGTTTAAGTGCCTATGAAATATGGTTGAGTTTGGGCAATACAGGAACCGAAGCAGATTTCCTAGCTTCACTGCAAGGACCGCAAGGTATTCAAGGTCAGTCCGGACAAGACGGTGTACAGGGACCACAAGGTATAGCCGGAGCCGATGGCGCACCCGGACCACAAGGTCCTGCAGGGGCTGATGGTCAAGACGGCCTGAGCGCTTATGAAATTTGGTTGAGTTTAGGAAATGTCGGAACCGAAGCAGATTTTCTGGCTTCACTGCAAGGACCGCAAGGTATTCAAGGTACACCCGGACAAG
>CAZFFP010000076.1:0-19019 GCA_964518215.1 uncultured Chitinophagaceae bacterium | reverse complement strand
GCTAATTTGAAAGCAATTGCCTGAAAGTTGGCAATAGGCTGACCAAATTGTTCGCGCTGTTTAGCATAGTTAATGGATGCTTCTAAAGCGCCTTTGGCAATACCTAACGAAAGCGCTGCAATGGAAATGCGTCCGCCATCTAAAATTTTCATGGCTTGCACAAAACCATCGCCTACATTGCCCAAAATATTGTCTTTATGCACGCGACAATTGTCAAAAATCACTTCGGCAGTTTCGGAAGCACGCATACCTAACTTATTTTCTTTTTTGCCTGCTTTCAATCCGGGAGTGCCGCGCTCAATAACGAAGGCAGTCATGCCGTGAGAGTCTAACAACTCACCGGTGCGCACAATGGCTAATACTATATCGCTGCTTTTGCCGTGTGTAATCCAGTTTTTAGCACCATTGATTACCCAATAATCACCATCCTGTGTAGCCGTGCATTTCATGCGCATGGCATCGCTGCCGGTATTGGCTTCGGTGAGCGCCCAAGCGCCTAACCATTCACAAGTTGCCAATTTGGGCAGCCATTTTTTCTTTTGTTCTTCGTTGCCAAAGTCTTTGATGTGTCCGGTGCAAAGCGAATTGTGAGCAGCCACCGACAAACCTAAAGAGCCGCAAATTTTTCCTATTTCGGTCAATGCGGTTACATATTCGAAATAGCCGAAGCCGGAGCCGCCATATTCTTCAGGAACCAACACACCCATCAAACCGAGCTTGCCCAATTCTTTCAAAGTATCAATAGGAAGAATTTGTTCTTCGTCCCAGTGCATCAGGTTGGGGCGAATATGCTTATCGCCAAAATTGCGCACCATTTCCTGAATCATTTTCTGGTTTTCATTGAGTGCGAAGTCGAAACCTGTTGCGGTATTGTCTAAAGTTGCTGTTGACATTTTATGTAAAATTCAAAGTTTAAAAACGATTTGCGATTGTTCGATTTTCGATATGCGACAGTCGAAAATCGAATATCGCAAAGTCGCCCATCGCATTAATACTCTGCCAAGAAAATAATATTATCGGTAATGCTTTGCAGTTTTTTCTTTCCTTCGAGAAAACTCAAATTTACCAAAAACGAAAAAGCGCCTACTTCGGCTTTTTGGCTTTTCAGCAATTCTGCCGCTGCATAGGCAGTGCCTCCGGTAGCCAACAAATCGTCATGAATCAACACGCGCGAACCGGGAGCAATAACATCCTTATGAATTTCGATAGCGGCAGAACCATATTCCAAATCGTAATGATATACTGAAGTGTCGCCCGGAAGTTTGCCTTCTTTTCTGATAGGCACAAAAGGAATATTGAGTCTGTTGGCAATAAGGGTTCCGAAGAAAAAACCACGGCTTTCAATGGCGCACAGATAATCGAATTTCTGCCCGCTCAATTTTTCAATAAAAGCATTTAAAATTTCATTGCAAAGATTCACATCTAAAAGCACCGGAGTAACGTCTTTGAAAACAATTCCTTTTTTGGGAAAATCTTCAATATCGCGAATAGCTGCTTTAATTTCCTGTTCTATCATTCTGTTGTAAAATAAGGTGCAATTTTACGGTATAAACTATCATCCACCAAATAAACAGCGCGCAATTCGTCCACCGAAGCCAGCGCTCCCTTCTTATAGCGCAGGTTCATAATGGCATTCGCAAGTTTGTAATCTATGTAGGGGTGTTTTACTATTTCTTCTTTTTTCATGTGGGTAAGGCTAAACTGCCGCAAAGTGCTGTCGCCAATATAAATTTCATCGCGAATCATTTCATAGCGCACCGAATCCATGCCATATACTTCGAGTAGTTGTTCGGGCGAATGATAGCCACCCAACTTTTCGCGATAGGCGACAATTCTTTTGGCGAAAGAGGAGCCAATGCCTTTAAGTTTTTTCAAGTCGGTAGTGTCGGCAGTATTGATGTCCACATATATTTTTTTGAAAGCAGATTTCTTTTCATACACGGGTTTTGTTTCAGCATTGTATTGAGCAAACACTTTTTTCTTTTCGGGTTTTTGATCATTATCGCCTTCGCTTTGCGGCATCAGGTAATTTTCTTCGATATTCTTTGGCGTGTATTTCTTTTTATAACTGCTTTTGCGAATAGAATCCTGCTCTGCCATTTGTTTTTCAAACTGTTCTATTTCGGCAATGAATGCAGAAAAATCGGAAGGTTTGGGACTAATAAAAAAAGGCAGCAGAATATTGGCTAACAACAACAGCACAATGAGTAACAACAGCACAAAAATGCCTTGTCGTTCGCCTTTGGTGAAAGTCATTAACTCTTTCAGCGGATTTTGCATAACTGAAATTTAGCAAAAACCTGAATTTTAAAAAAGCCTTATATCGAATTCACGGAAAAAAGGCAGGGTTCGCTTACAGAAAAATCAGGCAGAAGTATAAATGGCTTTCTCATTATCAATCATGTGTTCAACTGCCGCAATAGATGAACTTACCCGTTTTAAATAATCGCCCGAAACAATTTCATAAGGAAATTCATATTGCTTCAAAAGCATTTCAAAAATTTCAAAAAAATAATTTCCGAGTTCGGGATTTTCTCTCAGGGGATCTTCCAGATAAGGAATATCGGGCTTGGTAAGTAAATGCAGGTCGTATTTGCGCTGCAAAATTTCATCATTAATCCAATCGGGACAACTTTGATATTTGAATTCGAGCCAAACTTTAATAACCAATAAATTAGTGTCGCAAAAAAGCATTTTTTTGCTTTCTGAAGCCAACACATCTTCATATTCTATCTGACCTCTGGCAATGTTTTCAACATCTTCTTTGCTGTATGGATGGTTTAATTTTTCGAGATATTCACGGGCATATTCGGGCACCCAAAAAGTTTTGTAATGATTTGCCAATCGGGCAGCTAAAAAAGTTTTGCCTGATGATTCAGGACCAATAATGGCAATTTTTTTAAGCATGTCAGTATAGATTTTATTCGGAAGCCATAGCGCGCTTCCACTGTAAATATCCGTAAACAGCGAGAATTGTAAAAATAAAATACTGAAAGGAAGTGATGTATAAGCCCTTAAATATGTATATACCCGTAGCTGTAATGTCAATCACAATCCAATACAACCAGTTTTCCAATAGTTTGCGCGCCAACATCCAGGTGGCTATCAAACCAAAAGCGGTAGTAAACGCATCGCCATAAGGAATATCGCTGTCGGTTTTTGAAAGTAAATATCCCAGTAAAATAGTTCCGCCAACACCGAACAAAATCGTGTAGAAATATTGCCCGGCAGAAGTTTTTGAAGGACGGAGTTCCGTTTCGTTGTTACCTCCATACATCCACAAATACCATCCATACAAACTCAAAAACAAATAGAACAATTGCAAACCCGAATCGCCATACAACTGCGATTGATAAAAAACAAAAATGTAGATAATGATTCCCGCTATGCTTATGGGCCAACTCCATATTACCTGCCTCGCCATGAGCCATACGCCCAACAGCGCAAATGCGGTTCCGGTAAATTCGAGATATTGAATGGGAATATTCAGCGGGAGAAAATTTGAAGATGAGTGGCTGCAAATTTATATGGAATTTGTTTTGATTTCGATTTTGCGTATCCCTCTTAATAGTTCACGGTTTAAACCGTGGGCTATCAAATCCGGCTATAAAAACCGATTATAAAACCTGTTATAAAAATCGTGGACTATATTTACTTTAATCGTGGGCTTCTAAAAACCCCATTCACTTTTTTAAAACCAAGCTCCGCAATTCAGAACCCACCCAAGCGCCCAAGCCACCCGTGATGCCGCCCATCAATGAGCCGATAAGCATCAAAAGCATGGGGCTGTTCAATTGAAACAAGGCGGCAATTTTAGCCGAAAGCAAAGAAGCGTTTTCCATGTCGAGCCAATATGAATAGCCGAACCAAACCGCAAATACACCTAAAAATCCTGCGGCAAAGGCTAAGACTGATTTAGAAGAAAACAGCAACCCTGCTGCCACTCCGCCAAAAACTGCCGTCCACCACGGGAAATATAATTGCAACAATGCGCTGATGAAAGCCGCTGTTGCCGCTTGCAGAATAAATTTCATGGATTAAAAATTTTAGAATGAACCACTTTGCCCGAAGCATCTGCGGCATTTTTGAGAAATACCAATTCGTAATACTCGCCATTGCTCCATTTTGAAAGTTGAACAGTAGCATTGGCGCTGCCCATGTTGCCGCTTTGTCCGCCCGGATACACGCCCCAAGCCCTCACAGAATCTTCGAGCGAAACCACCATGCGCCACGAGGGTCCATGTTGTTTCGAAATGGCATTCACGGCATATTTATATCCGCCCGTTTTCACCGGCTCGTTGAAAGGCGCAATCATTGCCCAATGACCTATGGTAGTGTTTTGATAAGCTGCCCAATTCAGTTTTTCGCCTTTTTGCAAACGCTCGTTCAGCGTAGCTAACGCGTGTTTAAAAGCCATGTTGACCAGCATTTTCAAGTTTTCTTTTTCGGGAGTTTTCTTGATGTCCATCAGCGCGTGTTCGGGATAATTGATAATGAAATTCGCAGTATTGTAAGACGCGGGTTTTCTGAAAGGCAAAGGCTTTTCGTCTTCACCGAAAAATTCGCTGCCGTTGGAAAATTCGTCAAAAATTAAATGATAGAGCGTATCCCAAAATGCCACAAAAATGGAAGGCGCTGTTAAATCTGCTTCATTATAAAAATTCCATTGCAGCAATTCATTCAACGCGTTGTTTTCTTCGGCAGTTAAATTTTCCTGTTCAATTTCGGTGAGCAAAAAAGGCAATACTTCTTTAGCCGGAAGATTAAAATTGTCGGTTTGCAAACGCATCATGTCTTCGGGCGTAACCTGTTCCATAGCGCTCAACTGCATATTGATTCTGCGATTGCGATAGTATTCATAACCATAACCCGTGTTGTAATAATGCGGATAAGTGCTGTCGGTAGGATGCTGATTGGCGGAACTCACAAAGCCCCGTTCAGGATTTTTCAATACCGAAATATTTTCTTGCGGAATAAAACCTTTCCAGTCGAAACGCGAGGAGGTGCCATCGGAAATATACTTGCCTTGTTCGGGAAATTTCAACGGATATTTTCCCATTTGGCAAATGGCAATGTCTCCGCTTTTGGAAGCGAAAACAAAATTCTGTGCAGGACATTCAAAGAAACTGATGGCGTGCATATAATCGTCATAATTTTTGGCGCGGTTCAATAAATAAAAAGTGCGCAGTTCGTTCGATGGGTCGTGAGCCGTCCAGCGCATGGCAAACGAATGACCTTTAATGCCGTTGGTAAATTTCTCATCATACATCACCGGACCGTGATGCGTGTAAACCACCGTGTCGTAAAAAATTTCCTTGCCTTTAATGCGAATGGCTTCCACAATTTTCTGCGTGGGCAAATATTTTCCATCGAACAAATACGAATCGCGGACGGCATCTTTAAACTCCACCACATACCAATCTTTCACATCCATGCCCGCGTTGGTAACACCCCATGCTGCATTTTCATTGAAGCCGATAATAATACAAGGCGAGCCGGGCAATGCAACGCCATAAGCATTCACACCGGGCGCGCTGAGTTGCATTTCATACCAAATGGAAGGCAGTTGCAATTGCAAGTGAGGGTCGTTGCAGAGGATGGGTTTGCCGCTTTTGGTTTTGCTGCCATGCACTGCCCAGTTGTTGCTGCCGAGGTGCTCGTATTCGGACTTTTCGTTTTTTGCCGAAGTCAACAAATATTCGGGCACTAAAGGGCTTACCTGCTCAAAAGTATCTTTCGGAAAATCATATACTGTTCCAACAGGCATGATGGGGTCAATGCCTTCGGGAAAATCGGGGAACAACAAATCCACAGTTTCTTTTCCGAATAATTTTAAAGTGTTGGTGAGTTCAAAATCGGTTTCCTGCGAAGCCAACATTTTAGCCATAAATTTCAGCAGCAATGCCGACTGGTAAGGCTCCCATTTTTGCGGAACATAACCCAGCAGTTTGTATTCCAAAGGAAGCGAGCGCTCATTCAACGATGCGATATAGGTATTCACACCTTCGGCATAGGCATCTAAAGCCACTTTCAGTTCGGGGTCGGTATTGAGTTGAGCAATTGCCGAAGCAGCGCTCCACGGAATGCCCATGCGCCTTTGGGTGCGGTCTAATTCGAGGGCTTTTTCGCCCACGAGTTCCGAAATTCTACCCGAAGCCACATAAGAGATAAACTCCATTTGCCACAGGCGGTCGCGGGCGGTGAGGTAGCCCTGCATGAAGTAGAGATCATGTTCGTTTTCGGCAAAAACATGCGGCACCCGCTTTTCATCGAAATGCACACTTACTTTTTGTTGTAAGCCCCTAAGTGAAGTTTCATTCGCATCCTTAAATGCGGCAGCTTCGGCATTTTGCAAATAGCCGGTAAACGGACTGAGAAACTTGCCCAATTCGGGAATCATGCCGAAACGGGTATTGAGCGTCACGAGCCATGCCGTGGTAATCATGAGAGAGATAATGAGTTTGACTAATCGCATAATTTGAAATGAGCATTGAAATTAGAAAAGGAAATTGAAAGTAATCGGGTTGTGAGCATTTCATTATTGTCAGCATCACAGATTTGACCGATGAATTGATTTTGCGGAATTTATTTTGAACTGATTATTGGAGTATGAAATAATTTCTCAAAAACCTACTTTTACAATTATAGCAAATCGCGAATAGATAATGAGATACCATTTTAATCACTAAAAATTTATGCTATGAAAGCCGCAGTTACCATTCTTTTAGCCATCTTTTTTATTTCTTTCAATCCGGCAAAAACAGGCAATAAGTCGAATTGGAAAGAACACATAAAACAGTCGGCAATTGAAGTAAAAATGAATGCCGATTCAGATAATTATGAGTTGAGTTTTTTGGACAGCATATTGGCTGATAAGCGAATTGTAATGTTGGGCGAAGCCAGCCATCAGGTAAAAGAATTTAACGAAATAAAGTATGCCATTATTAAGTATTTGTCTGAAGTTCACGGCTTTAATGTGCTTTTATTTGAAGGCGGTTTAGCAGAAACCAGCTATACACAAGTCATTAAAGAGGAGTTTTCATTGGATTCTATTTTAGAAATCTCATTTTCTCCGGTTTGGAAAACAACTGAAAATTTAAAACTTGCAGAATTAATTAAATATTCAGGATTAGAGCTATCCGGCTTTGATTTTCAATTTACGGATTACGAAACAAGCAATAAATACATCAAACATTATACATCTGCTGTTTTTGGAACTGAAACCAATAACCTCTTCAGAATTGATTCGGCTTTTCATTTTTTCACCCGAATTTCTACCCCTGAAGAAAAATTATACAGAGAACAAGTGAGGGATAGCTTATTGCAGGCACACGCTGTGCTAATTGATGGGATTCGGAATAATTCAGAATTTGATCTATCCAAGAAAGAAAACAAAATTCTTTTAAAAGTTTTAGAAAACAGAAAGTTTGCTACTTCGCTTTATGGCACTCCGAGGTATACTTCTCCATTAAGAGATTCGGTGATGGCAGTAACATTAACATGGTTGCTTGATTCAATATATACAGAGGAAAAAGTGATTGTTTGGGCGCATAACTTTCATTTGTTTAAAACTTACCCAAAACACATAGAGAAATATCCTGCGGGACAGAAATATCCCACAGGTATAGCGATGATGGGGGCTGAACTTACAAAAGAAATTTATGAACAATCTTACTTTATAGGTTTATATATGCATTCGGGAGAAGTTGGTATTGGCATGAACCAAACGAGTAAGATTAGAAAGCCCAAAAAAGACTTCTTAGAATATTATCTGAATGCGTCACCTTACGAAGTATCTTTCTTCGATTTATCTCGTTCCAGCCCAATGAATGAAAACAATGGATGGATATTTTCCTATCTCAAAACATTATCAGGTTCAGGTGGAAACTGGTCTGAATTGGAATATAAAATGAATGAATCTTTTGACGGGATTCTTTTTTTAAAGAATGTTACTCCTTCGGAATTAATCAAATGAATAACTACGGTTATAATCAAGGAGGTTTTTACCCACTGGTAATAGCATCCGCTACTACCCATATCAACAAAAGTGTCCGCTCATATACAGCAATGCTTACGATAAAAAATAGGTAACCTGATAAATGACTAATAGGAATGATGAAAATCGGAAAAGGAAATTGAATTAATCAGGTTGTGAGCAAATCATTATTGTCAGCATCGCAGATTTGGCGAATGAAATGATTTTGTTGATGAGGCACTTCCATTTCATTTATAAAAAAACACATAGTATTACAGTTGTTCTACCAAACTGCGAAACAAATTATAATCTCGTTGCTGACGCGATTCGAGAATGGTTTTCACCACAGGCATCATGATTTTTGTTTTGAATCCTTTACCATGAATTTTACTGATGCAGTGAATATTAGTTACGTCCACTGAAACAGAATGAAAATTAATTTCTGAATAGGTAATAATATCCGGATGTTCCATACGGAAATACAAAAACTGGTTGTCAATGATTTCGACTAATTCCTGAGTAACAGCCACCGGGCGATTGTCATGCACTAAGGTCATGATGTATTTACTATGCTGCTTTTTTGGTTCTCCGCGAATGAGCTCAATTTTTTGAAAACCCGAAACCCATTGTCCCATCAAATGTTCGTCTAAAAACATTTCAAAGGTTTTGTAAAGCGGCTTGTTTACAGAAACGATAGTTGAAATAGCATGCATAGGTGATGTTTTGCATGCTTATACGGTAAAAAACAGTAAGGGTTTCGCAGGTAAATGAAATGCCGGCATTTCTGCTTGTGGCTGCCCTAAAAATTTTGACTAAGATTCTTTTCCGTTGGAATTTCCATTCTTTTTCATGATGTCGTGCCCCATTTTATCGCGCTTGGTTTCGAGGTAACGCTCATTATGAGGGTTGTGCCCGCATTCTAAAGGAACATTTTCAACTATTTCGAGTCCGTAGCCAATTAAGCCTGTCCGTTTTTTAGGATTATTAGACATGAGTTTCATTTTCGTAACTCCCAAATCGCGAAGAATCTGAGCGCCCACTCCATAATCGCGCGGGTCCATCTGAAAACCTAAAGCCAGATTGGCTTCTACGGTGTCCATACCCTGTTCCTGAAGTTGGTAGGCTTTCAATTTATTGATTAAGCCAATGCCCCTGCCTTCCTGATTCATATACAGCACAATGCCTTTGCCTTCGGCTTCAACTTTTTCCATGGCTTCGTGTAATTGGTCTCCGCAATCGCAACGCAACGAGCCTATAATATCGCCCGTAAAGCACGATGAATGCACCCGAACCAATACCGGCTCTCCTTCTTCCCAAGTGCCTTTAATTAAAGCCAAATGAATATCTGAAGTGGTGGTTTGCGTGTAGGCTATAAGTTCAAAATTTCCGTATTTAGTAGGCATATTCACAATTACTTCGCGCTTAATGATGCGCTCCTGCTCCATGCGATATTTAATGAGGTCTTCAATGGAAATGATTTTCAGGTTGAACTTTTTGGCGATTTCCATTAATTCGGGCAATCGTGCCATAGTGCCGTCATCGTTCATAATTTCAATGAGCACTCCGGCAGGAAACAAACCTGCTAAACGTGCCAAATCTATAGCCGCTTCTGTATGTCCGGCTCTGCGCAACACGCCACCTTTTCGGGCTTTCAAAGGAAAAATATGTCCGGGTTTGCCTAATTCTTCGGGCTTGGTTTCGGGATTCACCAAAGCGAGAATGGTTTTGGCACGGTCGTGAGCAGAAATACCTGTGGTGCATCCGTGCCCCATTAAATCTACCGAAACAGTAAAAGGCGTGGCATGATGCGAAGTATTGTTGCCTACCATTAGCTCCAAACCGAGTTCTTCGCAACGATTTTCAATAAGAGGAGCACAAATGAGTCCGCGCCCTTCTTTACTCATGAAATTGATGATTTCGGGCGTAATTTTTTCGGCAGCACAAATAAAGTCGCCTTCATTTTCACGGTCTTCATCGTCCACTACTATAATTACTTTGCCATTACGGATGTCTTCGAGCGCTTCTTCAATGGTATTGAGCGCAAAAGTTTGTTTGGTCTGAACTGACATGAATTGAATTTTGACGTGATAACAGCAGAACGCATCACGAAGTTTCGATTGGGTGCAAAGTTATGGGTTATTGGCGATAGTGTTTGAAAATCCCATCCCCACGAGGCTGTATCAAAAGTCTGATAAGTTTCATCATGAACAGACTTTTGATATAGTCTCAGCAAATGTTGCCCACTGCTTAAATATCGGGTTTAACATAGCACAGCGTTTAAACATCGGTTTTTATATAGCCCACGGTTCTAACCGTGGGCTATATAAAAACCGTAAGCTATTTAGCTTTGGCTCAATATCGTGCTATTCAAAAATTTGTTTAAACACAGCATTTTTACTACACCCGATGCTTCGGCCCAAAATTTTATGCGCTACTTATTGATTACCGGAAAATCTGAAAGTTTCATGTTTCGGTTTTCAAAATCTTCCACTATTTGCTCAAACTGCTCGGCAGAGAAACGCTTGGCAATAATTGCTTTGTTTTTGTCCAACAGAAAAGCTCGGGGCGTGCTCGTGATGTCGTAAATTTCTCTGAAATGATTTTGCAGATAAAGGTCTGCCACATTTATCCAAACATGGGTTTTAAATTCATCTATAAAGTTGGGCCACTTTTTAATTTCCTTTTCGTTGGTTTTAAATTTCGGTTTACCCAATGAATCCTGACCATCAATCAAATGGTCGGTGCTAACGGCAAACACTTTAATATCTATGCCTTTTTTCAATAGTGAATGGTATGATTCTAAAAATTTAGGAGTTTCTTTTTTGCAGTGTCCGCAATCGGGGTCGTAGATGTAAAGCAGCGTGTATTTGGCATTCAGCGCATAAAGGTCTTGCTGCTGTCCGTGTTGGTCTTTCAAAACCAATCGCGGAGCAATTTTTCCTAACAAAGTGGGAGCCATTTTTTTGGCTCTGTCGGTAATGCGATACAAGTCGGCTTCATTTGTCCATGATGCTTTTCCGGTGGCGTAATATTTGTCTACCAAATGCACATACACGCCATCAAAACCCATGATATTAGATTTGGCGTAATGGTTCAGCAATTCAATAAGCCAAAACTTAAACATTTCTTCGTTTTTAGAAGCCAGTTCCAACACTTCATCGCACGCTTTGCTGATGGAATCGGGCAATTGTGGAACCACTCTTTCTAAATAGTTCATCACCTTATTGTGCAAAACGGGAGTGCGTAATAAACGTGCATCAGAAAAATCTATATTGTCGAAATAGTGTGTGCGGTAATATCTGTATTGAAAAAAAGAATCGGTTACAATGCCCTCATCATTTTTTGGAGGCTCGGGCACTTCAATTTCAGTAAGCATTTTTAAAACCTTTGAGTAAAAAAGGTCGGGGTAGGTTTTAATAATATTGGCTCTGTGCGCTTTCACTTCTGCATCTAATTTTTCCAGTAGCTCTTTTATTTCGTTTTTTCTTTTCTCAGAAAGGTTTTCATCTTTTCTTTCGACATCTAAAGCCATTCGAATTTTGCCTTTTTCAGAAATAAATTTCAGGTCGTCATAAAACACTTTGTTTTCCTGAGAGCCTGTGATTTTAATTTTGTTTACAAAATCGGTTGTATCGTTTTCTAAGGTAAAAAACTGTTCGTTTACTATAATGTCGAAATAAGTTTTTTGCGGAAGCACAATCAGATAAATACCTCCGGGCAAACTTTCTTTGCCTTTGAAAGTTGCCCATCCTTTGTCATCAATAACAGAGGTGTCGCGCAAATATTTTTGCCCTGCCATGTGGTAGGCTAAAAAAACAGTATCGTTAGGATTGAGGTTGGTGATTTTTACTTTAATCTCGTAGCCTTCTTTAGAAAAAGACTGAAATGAAAATGCGCATGTGAAAAATAAAACAGAAAAAAGTGCAGTAAAAATGTTTCTCATAATACTCTTGGTTTTTTATTGCTAACGCACAAAAATATGCAATTACTCCTATGGGGTTTTTATACGAGCAAGAAATACTCGCTTATTTTTGCAAAAATTCACATTAGCAACAAGCATTCCAAATTGAAGTTCCAAATACAATCAAAAGATACCGCAAGCAAAGCACGCGCAGGCATTATTACTACTGCGCATGGCAATATCGAAACCCCCATATTTATGCCGGTGGGTACTGCCGGAAGTGTAAAAGCAGTTCATTTTCAGGAATTGCACGATGAAATAAAAGCACAAATTATTTTAGGAAACACGTATCATTTGTTTTTGCGCCCCGGAATTGAAGTGCTGAAGCAAGCCGGTGGCTTGCACCGGTTTAATGGATGGAACAAACCTATACTTACCGACAGTGGTGGGTATCAGGTGTATTCATTGGCAGAAAAAAGAAAAATAAAAGAAGAGGGTGTTACCTTTCAATCGCATATTGATGGCTCGCGCCATGTTTTTTCTCCTGAATATGTCATGGATATTCAGCGGTCTATCGGTGCCGACATCATTATGGCTTTTGACGAATGCACACCCTATCCATGCGAATATCCATACGCCAAAAAATCAATGGAAATGACACATCGATGGCTGCAACGGTGTGTTACACACTTCAACAACACTGAGCCGTTGTATGGCTATGAGCAAACGCTGTTTCCCATTGTGCAGGGCAGTGTGTATTCCGATTTGAGAAAACAATCTGCCGAAGCCATTGCATCTTTCAATATGCACGGCAACGCCATTGGCGGACTTTCTGTTGGCGAGCCTGCCGAAGAAATGTATGCCATGACCGAAGAAGTGTGTGCCATTCTTCCGCAGGACAAACCCCGCTACCTGATGGGCGTGGGCACTCCCGAAAATATTTTAGAAAGTATTGCGCTGGGTATTGATATGTTCGATTGTGTAATGCCCACCCGCAACGGGCGCAATGGCATGTTGTTTACCAAACAGGGCATTATCAATATCAGAAATAAAAAATGGGAAAATGATTTTTCGCCTGTTGATGAGAACAGCACTTGCCATGTGAGCCGCTTTCACACCAAAGCCTATTTAAGACACTTGTTTGTGGCTGATGAAATATTAGCCTTGCAGATTGCGAGTATCAACAATCTGGCATTTTATCTTTGGTTAGTGAATGAAGCGCGGGTGCAGATAATAAGTGGCACATTTGCCGAGTGGAAACAGAAAACCATAAAACAGGTAATGCAGCGTTTATGATTTTCAATAAATAAAAAACAGAGTTTGCCTTTCAAAATTTTAGACATATATATTGTCCGCAAGTTTCTCGGAACATTCTTTTTCGCGTTGCTGCTGTTTACTATGGTTGCGGTAATTATTGACCTTACCGAAAAGGTGGACAGTTTCATCAATAATTCGGTTCCGTTTTGGGCAGTGGTTACAGAATATTACCTCAATTTCATTCCATATATAGATGCACTGCTGAGTCCGCTGTTTATTTTCATCACTGTTATTTTCTTCACTTCAAAATTGGCTTCCGATTCTGAAATTATTGCCATGATGAGCAGCGGCATGAATTTTTATCGGTTGCTCATTCCTTATTTGGTGGGTGCGGGCATCTTGGTTTCGTTGCTTTTGGTAGTGAACCACTACATTGTTCCCGAATCTAATAAGCAGATTCAGAAATTTGAAATCACTTATTTAGACAATAAAAAAATGTTTCTGAAAATAAACCGCACTCTCCAAATGCAAATTCTGGACAACCGATTTATTTATGTAGAAAATTTTAATCAACACGACACTGTCGGGTATAAGTTTACTTATGAAGTGAAAAAAGAGGAACATTTAACTTATAAACTTAGAGCCGACCGAATCAGTTGGGTAGGCGCTGAAAATAAATGGCGACTGAATAATTATACCGAAAGAATATTTGAACGCCAACATGAAATTGTGCGCACCGGAACTGTATTAGATACTTCGTTGGGTTTTCAGCCGAAGGATATGGATGTGCGCCTAAGCATTAAGGAAGAAATGAAAACTCCCGAATTGCGCGAACATATTCAGCAATTGAAACTCAGAGGCTCCGAAGATTTACCCTTTTATCAGATAGAATATTATCGTAGAAGCGCTGACGCATTTATGGCAATCATCCTCACATTGATTGGATTCAGTTTAGCTTCAAGAAAAGTGCGGGGTGGCACCGGAATGCATATTGTAATGGGATTTGCCCTAAGTTCTATTTATATCTTATTTGCTCAGTTTACCAAAACCTTTTCTACCAACGATAATCTGCATCCTTTTCTGGGCGTTTGGATTCCAAACTTCACTTTTGGATTGTTGGCAATTTATCTGATTTTTAAAGCTCAGAAATAAATTAGCATTAGCGGTTAATCATCACTTTGGTAACATGCTCTTCATCGTTTCTCACAACCACCAGATAATACATGCCCGAACTCACCTCTTCTAAATTGAAACTCAAACTTCTTGAAGCAGAAGCAGTTAAATATTCATTGGCAATCAAAACCTGACCATATAGATTTACCAAAGTAATAGAAATGGTTTCTTTTTCGGAAGCGCCATTCAAAGAAATATTCAATTTTTCAGAAGCAGGATTAGGATAGGCTTTCACCTGAAATACATCAGAAGGTTTCAGGCTCACATATACAATCGGAAACATTTCAAACTGCCCGTCAAAATCCACCTGCTTAATTCGGTAATAAATGTATGGCGATGAAACATCCTCCAGATGGTCTGTGTATGAATAATATTGAGCGGAAGAACTGTTAGGATTTGTACTGTAAATATTTGCAATGGTTTCCCATTCGGTTCCGTTCATGCTTCTGTGCAACTCGAAGTATTCATTATTAATTTCAGAAGCTGTTGCCCAGTGAATATCTGCTGTGTTGTTTTTGCCGGCTTCGGCTTTGATGTAAAGCATTTTTACGGGCAACGGAGTAATGAGCGGCACACCGCAAATGCTTACGCATGTGGAATCTAAAAATGAATTATTACTTACACTATTAATCGGATTGCTTACGCCATCAGCAGCACAAATATTGATATTTTCTCCATTACAGGTTATTACTCCTGAAGCCTGACTATTGAAATTTCCGTCAACAATATAATTACCCCCGCTGCCGGTAATGGTTCCGTTGTTGTTGATGAAATTGCCTTCGCCATAAATAGTCCCGAAATTATTAATGATGAGTCCACCTATATTATCAATAGGTTTTTTGGAGTGAATATAACTGCCCGGAAACATTTCTAATGTTCCGGTACTGTTGTTATCAAATTCGGTTGCGAAAATATATTCATGATTATCTATTCTGCCACTGTTATTAATTTTTGAGTTATTGTTGGAGGCAAAAATGGAATCTCTATTATCTAAATAACCAGAAATTGTAACCGTTAAAACATTCACATCGAACCTGCCATTGTTTAACACTTCGCTGCGGGTTTCAAAATTGCCGATTGCCATTTTCCCATTATTTACAAGGTAGGCGCCAATATCTAAAAAGGTTTTTCTGGAAGAGGAGTTATGATTTAGTTTTCCTGAACTGTTAATGATTACAACTCCATAAATATTCAAATCGGCATTGTTCGGATTAAATGTTACGTGATGATTAATAATGATTGTGTCATTACTTCCTACATCTGTTCCGGGAATATTGCCGGCAACCCAAGTGGCAGCATTGGTCCAGTTACCATTGGCTGCAGTTTGAAAAACTGCCGCATAAGTATTGGCTGAAAAAATAATCATGAGAAATAGAATACTGAGAGAAGTCAATGCTCTTTTATATTCACTTACATTATTGTAGGTGTTTAAACTCAGGCTTGTATGCTTTTTTTTTGACAGGGTGTATAAGTGCTTCATTTTCTTTTAATTTTATATCTATGCAGGCAAAGTAATCTACAGAAATATAAAATTCAAGTTTTATTTTGTTCAAAACTACAATTAAATAATAGCTTTATTACGAAAAAAAGTGGAAATAAGAATACTTATAGTTCCTATTGAATATTAAATGAAAGCTATGCAAGTCATGTAAATAAAAAAACCATATTGTTAATATTTAACAATATGGATTTGATTTTTGATTAGAGAATATAAGCTATAAAGCCTATAGCTAATAGATTTTGAGTTAGTAACCTTTCAGTATTATGCCATAGATAGATAAAATCAAGGTTCCTTCACATTCAATCTGCCCCCTGTTTGGATGTGTAAATGAGCACCGGGTTCAATTTTAATAGTATTGCATTTGCCTAATACGCCATCGTATATATATGGCTGATTTTCCTGATTGGGAATAATTACATCGGTAGTATAATCGGGAATGTCGCATTGCCAGTTGCCAGGCTTGTTCCAGTCGCTGTCAATGGTTCCGAGCCAGATAGACCTGTTCACCGGCAAAACATTCACATATATCTGATTACTGTAGTTAGCATTGGCACAAGCTTGCGATTGCGCGCTTCTTCTTAAATATTTTGGCTCTGTTAAATTAGTAGGTTGATAATCTCTGCCGATTGCTCCTGAAATTGATGACCAAATATTACCATCAGAGCTAATTTGCCATTGATATTCATAACTATTGTTGCTACTGGTATTTATGTCGGTAATAATAGCCGGAACCTCACCATAACATATTTCTTGCGCACCTGTAATCAAATTATCTGTAATGCTTGGAGTTGCTTCAAATTCCAGCACATTACTATACACTGTGCATGAGCCTGATGTTACAGCACGTCTGAACCAAGTATTGGCAGTTATTAACTGAGGAATGTAATTTACTCCATCGGCATTGGGAATATTGGCAAATGAATTATTATCGAAACTAATCTGCCACTGATAATTAAAATTGCCATTGCCACCGGAAGGAGGGGTTCCACTCAATTCGTCAGGCTTTCCTGAATCGCAATAAGGACCTTTGTCGCCAATTACCGAAATCACATTATTGGTTATAGGAACAGATACAGTAATTTCAATTACAGGGCTGGTATTGGCAAAAGCATCTTCACAAACACCTGAACTTATAACTCTTCTGAACCATGTGGTTTGTGTTAAAGAACCGGGAGTGAAGTTTTGATTATTATTGATTCCCGATGCGGGAGCAAATCCGGCACTAGAAGAAGTATTGCTGCTTTCCCATAAATAGTTGAATGTTCCATTGCCTCCTGAAGGAACCGAGCCGGTCAAATTATTAGCCGATGTTCCATAACAAACGCTTTGATTAGCGCTGATGGTGTTGGATACAATCTGCGGCAATACAACAATGGCAATCACATTACTGATGTTTGCCTGAGCGCCAGCGCATTGGTCTGAAGATACCACTCTTCTATACCAAACAGTATCTAAAAGTGCCGGAGGTGTATAATTCTGAGCATTGGCACCGGATATAGCAGTGAATCCTGTAGTGGCTGAAGCAGTGCTGCTTTCCCATACATAAGAATATGTTCCATTGCCGCCTGTAGGTTCGCTTCCCGAAAGCAAATCAGGTGTTGCACCGTAACAAATGGTTTGTGTAGAACCAATGATATTGTTATTCAATGCCGGTAAAACCGTCACTGTTACAGAATTTGAATTCTGACAACCCGTAATAGTATTGGTTTCCAGAAGTGTGTAGGTTGTTGTAGCCGTTATGGTAGCCGTTGGGTTTGAAACATTAGTGGCGCTCAATCCGGTTGCAGGCGACCATTGATAAGTTCTGTTGGCTGTGGCACCGGCACCGATTAATGCTGTTTGTCCTGAGCATATAGTTTTATCAACTCCTGCATTTGCCAATGGAGCCGGATTCACATTTACAGTAATAGAATTTATAGATTGCACCTCGGTGCTATCCATGCCGGTAACAGTTACATTATACACGCCTGAAGTAGTAACAACAATGGATGGTGTAGTTGCTCCATTCGACCACAAATAGGCAATATATGTAGTATCGTAACTCGAAGTAAGTGTTACCGAGCCACCTGCACAAAAGGTGGTAGGACCATTGGCGGTAATGGTAGGCGGTGGCGGAGCAGCACACACCGTAATGTAAACCGAATCTTTTGCGGTGCAGCCGTTTTCATCTGTATTATATGCTATATACCATCCTTGGTCGGCAGCAGTCGGGTAAAACGGATTAGGATTAATAGCTGTTGAGGTAAAACCATTTGGACCTAACCATAACCATCCAAGGTTTCCGTATCCGCTCCCTTGCCCTAATAGATTTAACTTTTCTTTCTTGCCGCAAAAATAAAAGGTGTTAGCGGTTGCCGTAGCCGTTACCATTTGATTCACTGTAATAGCGCGCGAAGCAGTTGGTCCATTGCCGCAAGTGTTGGTTCCGTTCACAACAATATTTCCTGAAGACGCACCTGTGGCAACCATTACAGTAATGCTATTGGTATTGGTTCCTGAAGTAATATTGAAACCTGAAGGCAATGTCCATACATAACCGTTCGTATTTGAAATGGCAGGAATGGAAAACACATATCCTCCTGTGTTTTGACATACAGCCGTTGGGCCTGAAATGCTTCCGGGTGTGGCAGGCAGCGGATTCACCGTTACTGCAAAATTTGTTGATACCGGACCATTACCGCAGGCGTTGGTTCCTCTAACAGTTATATTTCCTGAGCTTGCCGAAGTGGAAAAATTAACGGTAATGTTATTGGTATTGCTGCCGCTTGCAATAGTTGCTCCCGAAGGCAGTGTCCACATATAGCCTGTGGCATGGGTAATGGTGGGAATTGAAAATGCCACACCATTTTGTCCGGCACAAACCGTATTGGTTCCTGAAATGGTTCCTACTGCACCCGGCAAAGGATTCACGGCAACTGTTGAAGTTACAGTTGAAGAAGAACCGCAATTGTTACTTGCTGTTACGCTTATGGTGGCATTGCCCGAAAAGTTGGTTCCCCAAGTAACAGTAGCTGAACTTGTTGTTCCAGCAATGCTGTTGTTGGTTCCACTCACACTCCATGAATAGCTCGATGCATCAGTCGCGGAGGTATTAAACACTGTGGTTCCTGCCTGACATATCGCTCCGGCAGCCGCAGGTGCCGATGGCGTTCCCACTAATGGGTTCACCGTAATTTGTATCGCTGCTGAAATACTTTCTTGTGCGCCTGAGC
>CAZFFP010000075.1:0-19220 GCA_964518215.1 uncultured Chitinophagaceae bacterium | reverse complement strand
AATTTTCAGTGTCTCGAAACGTAAGTGTATTCTTATTGCATATTTCGGGTTAAAACTCATCGTTTATTAAAGTATACTTTGCCGTTTGGCATAAAAAATAACGTTTAACATATTATTATGAATTATTAAATCTAGTGCGAAGATAACTAATAGCCGGTGTAATAGTTATACAAATAAATACCCGGCTTACTTTTTAACAAAAACAACCACTTCATACACATACCCTTTCTTGTGTTCTTTAATGCGACTTTCGTCAATGAGTGGTTGCGGCTGAATTTTCACCGGAATGTTTTTGCCCGAAGCGGTGGTAATTTTCAGTGTGAAATATTGTAA
Organism: uncultured Chitinophagaceae bacterium; assembly: GCA_964518215.1. GTDB lineage: Bacteria > Bacteroidota > Bacteroidia > Chitinophagales > CAIOSU01 > CAYSGX01. Next base: position 18,887 of record CAZFFP010000075.1, on the reverse strand, counting down.
GGGCGCTTCATATTGTTCGGCAAGAATGCGCTCGCAAACTTTGGTTCGCTGGCCTTTGGGAAGTGTTACGTTTGCTTTATAAGTTGTGTCGGAAACGGAATGCCACGCTACCACTAAATTTTGTGAAGTGCGATTGTCCAACCACAATTCCGAAGCATAAATCACAGCGCATTTCATGATTTCTTTTTCAACCTTGGTGGTTTCGGTTTTTTTCACTTGTGGATTCAGCGTGTATTCTATGGAATCGGGTTTGGGCGGATTCGGGTAAGACGGTTTGGGAGCAAAAATTTTTAAGTGGTCGTCATGACTGTGTTCCATGAAACTGATTTGTTCGCCTTTGTCGTTGAACTCGGTGGTGCTTTTATACCATTGTATGCCCGCATCGGGATGCGAACTGTAATGTGCCTTATACACTCCACCGTTGGCATGAAAAGTAAAATATACACTCGAAAGCATGTGCATACGGCTGATGCTCCATTCGCCAATCACTTCGCCTTTCATATTGTATGCGATGGTCTTGCCCCTCATTCCTTTTTCATCCATACATTCTTTCACCGAAATTTTTCCGTTGGTGAATTTGCGGTAGGTGCAGTTGGTGAATTTTTCCTGGGCGAAGGATATATTGCTTATTAACAGCAGCAGTATGATGTGGAATGAGATGGGGTTCATAGTGAATGTTTTCTTACTCTTCAATTCGTTTAAGAACAGCAAACTTTCTGCCTGAATAGGCTTTTCCTTCTGAAACAGTCAGAGAAAATTTATCTCCTCTTTTTTGCCAATGTGCCGGAGCATGATTAACGGAATCCATTTCAAAATCGCTGTTGGGCATTTCAATTTTTTTCCAAACGGAATCTTGTTTTTCCCAAAGCTCTATATCGTCTATACACACAGAGCCTTTTTCATTCAGTCTGTATCCAAAATACAAGGTTTTGGCTGATTTGCCGACTGAGCATTGTGCTTCAAATTTTTGCCATTCATCAGTTAATGAATTTACTTCGGTTCGATGACGCTTTGAATATCCTTTCTTGTTCATTGCGTTGAAAAACAAAACACTCTCTATCGCATAGGTGGTATCGTTGGCTTTTATTGCAGCCGAAATTTTCAATTCTTTTTTTCTGTATGGTTTTGCCTCCAAAGAATCGCGTATGGTTCCGTATGGTTTTATAATTAAATCGCTTTTTGAAGTGGAATCAACATAAATCAAACCTTCATAGATATTGCCCAATTTTCTTTTCAAGTAATAGAATTTTTCGTGCTTTGCGCTAAACACAGCGCCTATGTTTCGGAATTTATTTTTTTCGGAAAGAAACTGTTTCATACTTACATCACTATTGCCTGATTTGAAATCGAAAAAGTAAATAGGGTATTTGCATTTTGATAAAACATGAGTGCCTGATTGCTCCATTGCAGAAGAAACTTCAAATTCTTTCAATCCACCTCTCGCTTCCACCGCATTGAATCCGCCCTGGTTAAAATCGAATCCTATTGCGTAATACTTATCGCCATACATCTGCTTAAGAAAATACCCCATGAAATGGTTTTTAGCCCAAATGATTTTTAAATAAGTATCGGCTATGTGCAAATTGTGCGCCCATACAACAATCTTGCTTTTCTCTCCTTCGTAGTTTAAAATCCACTCAATATTTTCAGCCATGTATTTATCACGCACTTCAAATTGTTTCAATATGGGCGATGAATAAAGGTCGAGAAACTGATACAGGATGTTAACATGTTGTAAAGTCAATTCAAACTCTTTTTTACCAAGAATATTAATGAAGAGACTGCATTTAGATTGAACGTCTTGTATCAACTCATCAACTATATTTTTCTTCTCTGAAAAATCTTTTCTTCCAAACTGTTCAAAGTGTTCCAAATCTTTTGTCAACTCCGAAAGTAGAGGTTGATATTTTTGATATAAATCATTATCATGCTTTTGTAAAAAGTCTGTAACTGCCAAAGCTGCCCCTTCGGAATACTGCATATCAAATCCGTAAAATTTCACTTTCTCGGAATCGTGCTTTCCAGTGTTGTATGCCTTCATCCATTCTGCCATTTCGAGCACTTCCTGAGTGTTCCATGTCCAGAATTTCATGGCATCTAATGCCTCTTTAACATCGCCTTTTCCATATATCACATAGTCGTTCATCAGCAGTGTTTCAGAAAAACTTGCTTCTATTCCAAACAAGCGGAATCCCATTTCTTCCACCAAGAATTCAAGCATCCGGTGTTTCATTTGAAAAAAATCTTTGGTTCCGTGTGTGGCTTCGCCCAATGCAACAATTCGTTTGTTTTTCAGAATTTCTTTGAATGGCTGCAAGTCGTCAAATCCGTTTCCGGCTTCAACTGTTTTGATGGGAATGGCATTTTGGTTGAGCCATTCTGCTATTTCATTTTGGGCATACGAAGGAGAGATAAAGGAAAATATCCAGAACAGACAGAGGAATATTATTTTGTAAAACTGAGTAATCATTTGATAAAAATAATAACTTCCGACATAGAATTTTATTGCAGTGGCGATGCCCGTCAGCTAAAGCAGACCAATCTGAAATCTAATTTCCAACTTTCGAGTTGATAAATTACCTTTTGTCGAATATCGAATATCGAACAATCGAATATCGCTTCTCAAATCATAAATCAGAAATCTTCTCATACACCACAGCCGCGCCCTGCCCCACACCGATACACATGGTGGCTAATCCGTAACGAACGTTTCTTTTTTGCATTTCGTGAATGAGTGTGGCAGAGATGCGCGCACCCGAACATCCAAGAGGATGCCCCAATGCAATAGCGCCACCGTTGACGTTTACAATTTCGGGCTTGAGTTTGAGTTCCTGAATACATGCCAGACTCTGAGACGCGAATGCTTCATTGAGTTCTACAAGCCCGATGTCTTCTATTTTGAGGTTGGCGCGTTGCAGCGCTTTTTGTGTGGCAGGCACGGGTCCCACGCCCATCACCGATGGATGCACTCCCGCTACTGCCATGGCTTTCACTTTTGCCAAAGGCTTCAGCGAATATTTTTTTACTACGCTTTCGCTTGCCAGCAATAATGCCGCTGCACCATCATTCATTCCCGAAGTATTGCCTGCGGTAACGGTTCCGTTTTTTTTGAACGCGGGAACAAGTTTTGACAATTGCTCTAAGGTAGATAGTCTTGGGTGTTCATCTTTGTCGAATATCAATGGCTCACCTTTACGCTGCGGAATCTGCACCGGAATAATTTCTTCTTTGAATTTTCCGGCTTCATGCGCCTGTTGATATTTCAATTGCGATTGGTAAGCAAATTCGTCCTGCGCTTCGCGCGAAAAATTCCATTGCTCCGCTACATTTTCTGCCGTTTCGCCCATTGAAAAAGGATGATACATTTCTGATAATTTTTTGTTGGTAAAGCGCCAGCCTATAGTGGTATCGTATATTTCCGCATTTCTTCCGAAAGCTTCGGTTTGTTTTGCCATTACAAAAGGTGCGCGGCTCATGCTTTCCACGCCACCGGCAATATAAATGCTGCCATCGCCATGCATGATACCCCGCGAAGCATCCATAATGGCCTGCAAACCGGATGCGCATAAGCGGTTCACCGTAACACCACCGATTTCAATCGGTAAACCTGCCAGCAACAAAGCCATACGCGCCACATTGCGGTTGTCTTCACCGCTTTGATTGGCAGCGCCCAACACCACATCTTCTATTTCGGAGGTATTGAGCCACGAATTTCTTTCTACTAAACTTTTTATAACAAGTGCGGCTAAATCATCGGGACGCACAGCGCTGAGCGTGCCTCCATATTTTCCAATAGGTGTGCGAAGTGCATCAATGACAAATACTTGTTCCATGTGTTGAAATTTTGAGCTACGTTTGCAAAGCTAAAGATTGATTTTAGAAGTCAGATTTTAGAAGTCAGATTGAAAAAATCATCTTTTTCTTTGGTCAAATAGTTTTTTGAATTTTGAACTTTGAATTTATCTCATGATACAGCGCATTCAATCCATTTATTTGCTCTTAGCGGCATTGTGTTTTACTTTTTTTCTGCTGTTTCCGGTTTTCAAACAAGCAGGTGAAGTAGAAACATTGATTATAAAAGCCACCAAAGATAATTTCATGCTGGGGCTTTCGGTGATTCTAATTGTTGGCTCTATCGTGGCGGTTTTTCTGTTCAGAAACAGAACGCTGCAATTGCGCGTAACCAGCGCCTTGCTTGTCCTGAATATATTTCTTGCGGGCTTAGTGGCTTATCATTTTTATCTCGAAAATCAAAAAGCTGCCATGCAAATTTCTTTTGGCGCTATATTTCCTTTTGTATCTCTGATACTATTGATACTGTCCATTTACAATATCAATAAGGACGAAAAATTAGTGCGCTCTTTGGATAGGTTGCGCTGATTTTTAATGTTTATTTTCTCAAACTTACCCCATCATCAAAAACACCGTTGGTTTTTTATTCAGGTCGGGTAGTGTTCCGCCTTTCCATTGTCGCACTGTTTTGGTTTGTATGCGCTCTGAAGCTAGGGTAATATTTACTCCGATACAAATTTTTGTTTCGGGCTTACAAGTTTGAATCAGGTCTTTAAGCATCTGATTATTTCTGTATGGAGTTTCGATAAAAATCTGCGTTTGATGAGTGCGTTGCGAAAGCAATTCCAATCGTTGAATTTCTTTTCTGCGCTCCTGCTCTTTCACCGGCAGGTATCCGTTGAAAGCGAAATTTTGTCCGTTCATGCCCGAAGCCATCAAGGCAAGTATAATGGAAGACGGACCCACAAAAGGCGCTACTCTTATATTCAAACTATGGCACAAAGACACGATGGCGGCTCCCGGGTCGGCAATGCCGGGGCAACCCGCTTCCGATAACAATCCCATAGAAACGCCTTGTTGCAAAGGCTTGATGAACGAAAGCAAATCTTCTTCGGGAGTATGTTCGTTGAGTGGATACAAAACTAAATCGTTCAGCGAATGCGGATACTCCAGCGCTTTCAAATAATGCCTCGCGGTTTTTTCGCGCTCTACAATAAAATGCTTCAAACTGAAAACCGTTTCACGGAAATATTCCGGCATGACAGCAATGCCCTCATCGCCCAATGGCGCGGGTATGAGATACAGGGTAGGTTTAGTTGATGCTTGCAAGGTCTTCAGATTTTTTTTCGGTGAGTTGAAGTGTTGCCAACGTGCCTGCCACCACTCCGTAAATGGGCGCCACCGACAATGCAATGAGCGGAATCAGTAACACAACTTTCACAAAGAAGCTGATAAAGATGGAAGGAAACACTGAAAAAGTAGTGGAAAAAATCACCAGCACATTAAACACCATGCCCAACACAATAGCCAACCATTTGTGTTTCCAGATGAAATTTTCACTCTGACGGATATTCATTTTTCTTCTTTCCAAAGTATAATCCATCATGGAAAAACCATAGTAGTAGCATACCAGCAAAAACAACAACACAGGGCTTATAAAACCCACTAAAGGAACGAAAGACAATAAAAAAATGAGAATGGTGTAAACAATTTCCTTCACCGAATTAATAATGGCAATCAATATACCGCGCAAGGTATCTTTCAAAAATTGCAGCCATTCAAACGCAAAAGATTTTCCGCTTACAATTTCTTCTACACGCTCAGAAATCATAGCTAACACCGGAGCCATGAGTATCAAAACAAGGTATCTAAAAATGAGCATGTATATTACTAACCCGACAACTTTTAACAGAATTGCAATGGTGAAATGAACAACAGTTTTTAAAAAATTCCACGAACCGAAATCGCTGTTGCTGATGCCGAGGCGGTCTTCAATTTCGATGGCGGCTATGCCCGAATAGTGCCAGATAATTCCAGAAAAAAACATGAACAACACAAAATTGAAAGCAATGGGCATGAGAAAATAACTGAACAGTCCGTGTTCTTTGATGAAACCATGCGCTTGCTTGTAAGCCTTAAACCCCAAATTTATTTGCGAAAGAAAATTCAATGTAAGATACTTGTTGGTTGAACCGTGTAAAGTTATAAGGTTAACGTGAGTTGTGAATCCGTCCCTCGACCCCCGTACCTTCCCTACCATTCGGTAGGGACAAGCGTCCCCCTTCCCTCTCCACATAATACTTTTTAACTTTCCAACCCAAACAATTCCTAAACCAAAGTGAAACTGCCCAAACATTTTTACACCCGCCCCGATGTGCTCGCCATAGCTCAGGAACTGTTGGGCAAAACACTGTTTACTGCCATTGACAATAAACTCACCGCAGGAATTATTGTAGAAACCGAAGCCTATCGTGGATTCAACGACCAAGCTTGTCATGCCAACAACAACAGGCGTACATCTCGCACTGAAATTTTTTATAAAGAAGGCGGTGTGGCTTATGTGTATTTGTGTTATGGCATTCATCATCTGTTCAATATTGTTACCAACGAAAAGAACAAAGCCGATGCAGTGTTAATTAGAGCCGTAGAGCCGGTGGAAGGATTGGATATAATGATGAAAAGAAGAAATGTGCAGGAATTAAAAACTACGCTCACATCGGGACCGGGAGTTTTATCGCAGGCTATGGGTATTACTACCCAATTGAATGGTACCGATGTAACCGGAAACAAAATCTGGCTCGAAGACAACGGCATTGAAATTTCTTCCGAAAAAATTATAACCCGCCCGCGAGTGGGAGTGAGCTATGCAGGAGCAGACGCTTTGCTGCCCTGGCGTTTTAGTATTGAAAGAAATAAATGGGTGAGTAGGGCGAAATAAATCAGGCATTAAAAATTGAACAATGACTTACATTATTCTCTCCAGCGATTCCATTATTGCATCTAATTCATCGAAAGGTTTACTTCCTTGCTTCGCCTCCGAACTTCCTTTGAGACTAATGCCGGCAGGTTGAAAAATATCAAGAAGCATCTCAATATTTTCCGAAGTAAAATTGAACTGAAGTACAACCGGATATTTTGCGCAAATTTTCTGAAGAATAATCCGGTGAGTTTGATAAATATCAATAGACGTAAGCATATCAATATTTAAAAGTATGTAGTCTTTTTCGCGATAAATTTTTTCTAACAAAAGCTCAATTGCTTCAAAATCGGCTGTATTGTCTATATCCACTTCAAAAATTAGTGGAACCATATCTATACTTCCATGTTCCTTAGTTAAACTTTTAATGTTTACTTGAGCAAAGTGAAGATTTAAAGCGCGAATGGTTTCTATAATTGCATCGGGTTTAAGATAGTTAAATTCTCCAACCAATAAAGGACCTTCCACCCACCCTGCAATTTCCTGCATTTTAAATGGATTAATAAAATCAGGCGATTTCGGGTCGAAGCAAAAACCTAACATGGCAGCATTATATGACGCAAAATAACGTGCATCGGAAAGATTAGTAATGGAAGTAGCTTTAATAAAAATTTTATCGGGGTGCATATTTCTTATTTCGTTTGTAAAGATGTCAACTTTTAAGTTATACAAGCTCAGTGCAAGCGAGGGCGGGTTGCAATCCCAAATCTTTGATGACTTACGCTAAGTTTATTATAACGCAGGCAGTATGCAAAAAAATTGACGCAAGTCAAACAATTTAATCAGCAATTTCCTTATTTATGCCCTGCTTTAAAATTTAATAATCTGAATGCGGCAATTGCTGTTTGTGTAATATTATACTGTTACAGAATTATGTTTTTTAGAAAAAAGAAAATCTAATTTATTCAATCATTTTTCAACTCTTCACGAACATGAAAATCTTCCGGCTGATTATAGTTTCATTTGCCATTGCTTTATCGGCAAATGCGCAAGACTCATTGCGGGCGCTGTTCATCGGCAACAGTTATACGGCTGCAAACTCGCTTCCTGAAATAGTTCAGGAACTTTCTTTTGATGCAGGAAAAAAATTAATCATTGACAGCAATGCTCCGGGAGGCGCCATAATTAATCAACACATTAATAATGCTAACACTTTGGCAAAAATTCAGCAGGGAAACTGGGATGTGGTGGTGGTGCAGGAACAAAGTCAAATACCCACCATTCCTCTCGACAGAGATAACCTGATGTTTCCTGCCGTAGTGAAAATCAACGACACAATAAGAAAGTATAACCCCTGTGCTAAAGTGGTTTTATTCATGACCTGGGGCAGGCAATTTGGCGGTGTGCAGTGTAATCCGTCAATGACATCGTGCAGCCCGAATTTTGTTGATTTTTCTCACATGCAAGATTCGTTGGAATCGGCATATGTTCATGCGGCTCAACTGATAGATGCCATCATTGCTCCGGTAGGAATTGCATGGAAACACGTGATAGAAGATACCAGTCTGATATTGCATACCGCTGACGAAAGCCATCCCAATTACGAAGGTTCATATTTGTCAGCCTGCACTTTTTTTGAAGTGTTGTGGGGCTTATCCCCGGTGGGAAACAATTACACTGGCTCGCTGAACAACGCCACAGCAAATTATTTACAACAAAAAGCCCATGAAGCAGTAAATGAAGCTGCTGCGCCCTGGAATCTAAATCTAGACCCCTGTGTAACCGTAGGAACTAAATACTCGTTTTCGTTGGAAGAAAAATTCAATATTTACCCCAATCCTGCGGAGTGTCAAATTCAATTCAATCTAAATCACATTGATTATGTGAAGTCAGCGGAAATATTTGATGTATCAGGTCAGATAGTTCAGCATTCTACTTCTCATGTTATTGATGTTTCAGTTTTGCAAAAAGGAATGTATTTTATGAGAATAGAACTGACTAACGGTGGGTTAATTACAAAAATGTTTATGAAAAAATGATTGTTGTTTATCATGCATGGAAATGGTTCTCTCTTCAAATATTTATAGTTTGTAAATTTTTGAATCATGAGTTACCTGCTTAGTTCAACAATAAATTAATTATACAATATGAATTCTTTCGGAAATGCTTTATTACTGGCTATGCCGGTTTTTTATGCGCTTATTTTGATAGAAGTAATTTGGACTGTCTATGTTAAAGGAGACCGCTTTAATATTATAGATGGCATAAGCAGTATTTCGTCAGGATTTACTCATATACTCAAATCAACACTTGGCCTAACTGTTGTTGTTTTTTCATATCCCTGGTTTAGAGAACATTTAAGTATAATTCAATGGAATGAAACCGGTATTGCTCCTTATTTAATAACATTTATAGTCTTAGATTTCATTGCGTATTGGTTGCACCGACTTTCTCACCGTGTGAATTTTTTCTGGAATCATCACGTCATTCATCACAGCAGCGAAGAATTCAACTTGCCTTGTGCATTGCGCCAAAACATTACAATAATTACAAACATTCTAAGCATTGCATTCGTGCCTTTAGCCGTTATGGGCATTGATTATTCGGTTATATTATTGGTAGGACCTTTACACTTTTTCGCCCAGTTTTGGTATCACACAAAATACATTGGTAAATTAGGTTTTCTGGAACATATAATAGTTACTCCATCACACCATCGAGTGCACCATGCCATGAACGATTTGTATATGGATAAAAACTACAGTGCAATTTTTATTGTTTGGGATAAATGGTTTGGAACCTTTCAGGAAGAACTTGATACCGAACCTTGTGTATATGGTATGCGAAGACCTGCACAGTCATGGAATCCTTTTATCATTAATTTCAAACACTATTGGACTTTGATAAAAGATGCGTGGCAAACAAAAAAACTAAAAGATAAATTCAGAATTTGGTTTATGCCAACCGGCTGGCGTCCTGAAGATGTTGCAAAAACAAATCCACTGCTCACCATTGAAAAAGTGGAAAACTTCAAAAAATATAATCCTACATACAGCAAAACATTTATTGCTTTTAGTTTTTTGCACGCCAATGTTTTATTCTTATTAATCCTCTTCTTATTTAGCAGACTGGGCGAATTATCTCAATCAGAAGCATTAACATATGGAATACTCTTACTGTTAAGCGTTTTTAGTTTTACCAGCATTCTGGATAAAAAACAAATAGGTTTAATCAGCACTATTGCGGCATCCTTATTAATTATCATTTTCTGTTACCTTAAAGGAGATTGGTTCGGATTAAACTCATTCTTGCCAAATGGCAGCAGTTTTGTTAGCGCGTATTACTTAGTATCGGGGTTTTTATTTGCCCTATTATATGTAAAAGAGTTGCGAATACCGGATAATCAATTAAATTTTTCTGAAGTTAATTTCGAAAGTCATTCTGAAACATTTAGCTGAGACAAATAATAGTATTATGCAAAATGAACAAGCCTTTCGCAATGTATTCAGAAACACTCTGATAGTGGTTTTGGCTACACATTTGTTATTAGCCATTGCCATTATTTTCCAATGGTTTGGATCTGCCGCGGGAGTGGGCGGCAATTTCTGCGAAGAAGCCCGAGACGGACTTATAAAACAACCTGTCAATTCTTTTTCAAATCTGGCATTTGCCGCTTTCGGCTTGTTGGCTGCGTGGCAAATCAGCAAAATGAAATTTCATTCGCGCAGAAATGCCATTATCACCAATCCGTTTTTTGCAAATTTTCTTTGCATTTTGATGGTGTTGCTATCGCCCGGTTCATTTGCTATGCACGCCACCGAAACATACTTGGGCGGATATTTCGACATGCTGAGCATGTATCTCATCGCCTCCATTATGGTGGGCTATGCGCTAGAGCGATTGTTCAAACTCAAGGTTTCATTATTCATATTAGCCTTTGCTTTAGTATTGGCGGTGTGCCATTTCTTTCATTTTCAACTTCGTCATATATACTTCCCCGTTGCACAATTTTCAGGCAATTTTATTTTCGGAGCGTTTGTGATAATGGCAGGTTTTATGGAATTCATAAATGTATTCAAACACCAACCATCTATTGAAAAAAAATGGGCATTGTTTGCCGCACTCACCGGAGTTATTTCATTCTCTATATGGCTAACCGGACGCAACGAGCATCCATGGTGTCATCCACATTCCTACTTACAGGCACATGCGCTATGGCATATTTTAGATGCTTTGGCACTCTACTTTGTTTTCCGATTTTATGTTTCTGAAAATGACGATCGCTATAGAATTCAGAAATGAATGTTGCAATAACTCAAAGCAGTTTTAGTTCTTCGTCTGTTTTATACCCCTTAACACTAGGACGCAGTCAGGAAACTGTATCCATCGCGGGCTAAAGAAACGCAACAAATATCTTAACATATTATTTCATTCTTGCCACAATTTTGCAGGCATAGTCTATACAAAATGCCGCTCGAAAAACGTCATAACATTGGTACACATGATTTTTCGAATCAACTCCTCAGGAGTGTAGCCATACCAAAGATCTCTTTCGTACTGGTTTTGTTCCAAAAAGCGCTGAAGATCTGCAGCAAATGTCGGCATGGTAGAAGCTCTGTCGTATGGATCCACATACTGAATCATTCCATCATAGTCAGAACCAAGGCAAACAATATCCCAGCCCGGCTTGCCCAAAACCTTAACAATTTGTAGGATATTATCCATAAAAATGCGCAAATAGGCTTTTTTGATTTGCTCTTCATCTTTAATGCCTTCGATATGCTGCTTAAAAAATACGCCTCCGCCTAGCCTGAACTTGTCCAACATAATACCAATAAGTCCTGTAGTCTCGTGAATGATTTTAATCTCTTCATCGGAAAGATTGATGTTCCAGCCGTAGAAATAGCGGCTGTTAGCTTTGGCAGCGTTATCAGCTCTGCGTGCTCCACTTACCATAGTTTTATAACCACTAACGCCTGTGTGGCTGTATATAACGGGAATCTTATCTACTTTGCTGATGTAGTTGTGGCTTCGAACCCATTTATAATACTCAATTCTACCCTTAACGCTCATGTGCTTGGTGTCAATAATAATCCGTTTGCCGTTACTCCTGCTTAGCAATTCCTTCATGGCTTTTAACCCCAAACCTGTAAATCCCGTTTCAAGACCTTTATTTTGATTGAATAATGCCGTTGGAAAGCCTGATAAGGTGCGGCAATGTCCGCATAAACCACTATAGAAATGATGACAAAGGTTTATGCTAAACGGTGGCACCTCCCATGACTTTATGATTCCGATGTTATCAGAAATTTCCTTTTTTTCCTCAGAGGGAGTCAGTTTGCCGGAGAGCAATTTCTCATTCATCAGGGTGTGAGCTCCCTCAACATGCAATGTAATAGCCAGAGTGCGCTCATCTGCTTCAACTGTTTCTGTTAACTCCCGGTAATTATTGACTAATCGGTAGCTGTATTGACCATCCGGAGAATCGCCTTGCCCATCATACAAGTAACGATACTCCATCAACAATTGTTGAAAGTAGTCCTTGTTTCTCATGAGGAATCGTAGGCTATCTTCTGCAAAGCCGTTAATGACCGAGTTCATCTCGACCTTTGCACCCTTACTGAACAAAAAGGTGCCGGGCTGATTACCATTCAAGAATGGCCTTTCGGCAGGAGTGAGCGATACGCCTGCAACGCGCACATTCCCCTTAGCCAGTTCATAAAGATTGGACTGTGAGTATTTGGCTATTCCGGGCGTGGTCCGTTTCATGAACTTCGCGATGTTACCTTTAGGCTCTTGTGCATCTATGTCATCCCAAACAGTTTTTCGAGGATGGGGATAGCCCGAATTAAAAGCTTTCAAGGTCGGGTGGATGTGTATATCAGCGAAGAAAGTTTTTTTGACCATAGCAAATAACTCAAAAGATTATGAGTGTCCAAAAATAGGTACTTCTAATAGGGTGGGTTGTTGACATAAGTCAAATAATTTGCCACCGGAGACCGGAACTTCCAAAAATATTTTTAACACTCACCTTGTTCAACTTCACCATCACCCTACAACTCCGAATTTGCAATCCCATATCCTTGAGGGCTTATGCTAAGTTTTTTCTGCCGGAGGCAGCAAAAATACACGCTCGCAAGATGCGGGGGAGGGAGGGGATTTTCACCATCAATTCTTCACTCCCACAATTTTCAGCACATCCCAAATATTCATGAACAGTGGTCCCCAGCGGTTGCGAAGGGCTTGTTGTTCTTCGCGGGTCCAGAAATGCAGATTGCTTACGGGGTATAAATATCCATAAGCATAAGCGGTATGACTATGTCGTTTTCTGCCCAACAACTCCACCGGATAGCGATAATGTTTTTCTCTTTCAATAACAATACGCTGCGCTTTCATTTTAATATTTTCGGCATCGAGTATGTGTTGAATATCGTTGAATTTTTGTTGGTTGATTTCGGCTGCTCTTCTGTTCAGCAAATAACTCAAAGTATGATAACGATGCTGTGCGCGATAACCAGTAACCATCAATCCTTCTGCCCATTCTTTAATGATGTGTTTCTTATTGCCGGTTGCCAGTTCTTCAAGACTCTGGCTCAACAACAAAGTAGTGCGGGCAAATGTATCTAACAAAGGCAAGGTGTGCTGGCGAATGTGCTGCACCACTTCGAGCGGAATATTTTTCGAAATGTCTTTGTAGAAATGTGGCGGACGCGGCTCATAGTTTTGCGCCAATCCGAATGGCAGTTCATCGGTAACCGTCATGGCGGTAAGCCACTGAATCAGGTTGCTGTCTTTGAGTAGTCGTTGTTGCAGCGCAAGTTGTTGTTGCATGAGTTCGGTAATGAACATTTCATCGCCCATGAGCAAATGAACCGCATCTAAAGGATGTCTGGGCAGTTGCATTCCATTCACTTTATATTGCCAACTCCAGCGCGCGATGCTCCAGTCGAAAAGCCAGTAGCCCCACTCCCATCCCGAACTGAAAGTTATGTGTCCGGGAATGTGATGTTTGATGCAGGTGTCCATATCGCTCAGGCGCGCATTCAGGTAGGGCAGCAAATACAACGGAATGGAATTATCGAACGTAATCCAATAAGCCGATTCGGGATAATACCACGTTTCGCGAATTTCTTTTTCTTCTAACAACAAATCGAACATGTGTTGCAGGTTTTCGTTTTCATACACGGGCGCTTGCGGCTCGGTCATGCCGTAAAACATTACGGTGTGTATGAGTATGCCGCGCTGCCGGTCTAAGGCTTTTTGAGCGCTGTCCATTTCGAGCGGAGCTTTGGCGAAACGTTCCATTTCATCTTTCACCACATGCTTGCGCCCCATCAGTTTGGCATGGCTGTTTTGTTGCAGCCAGTCTAATATGAAGAGGCGCAGCAATTCTTTTTTTTCGCGATTGCCGCCTACAAATTCGGCAGTAGCAAATTCCACATTCAAAATATCCCAACCACCGGCAAGCAGCCATTCTAAATTTTGAACGATTTGTTTATTCTTGTTTCGAAAAGATTTTGGAGGTGTTTTATACAATTGAAACGCTTTCTGCTGAATCATGTGCAGCGACAAATCAACACCCATAATCAACCCGCGTTGATGACCATAATCCACCATCGCTTTGGCGTGTTGTTGCCACACTTTGCGGTCAATGTTTTCGAGCAGACAAAACTCAAAATAGGTTTGTCCGTTGCGCACTAACCAATCGAGATATTCCCGGATGTCTTGTAGTGCATTCGGAAAATTTCCATCATGCAATTGCTCGGTGAGTTCTAATGGATGTTGTGTGTGCAGATGAAACCCCTTCTTATCGAACAATGCTTTGCCTTGAAAATCATAAGGCGTTGGTAAGGGAAAATTTTTCCACTGCGGAATAATGGTTTCGCGCGGATGGTAAAAGCGGAAGCCTAACTGCTCCTGCAACAAGGCATACAATCCGAAACTTACGCCTTGCCAACAATCTGCATGAAGCGTGAAAATTTGTTTTCCATTTTCTAAACTGCCCTTCCATCGAAAATCATGAGCGGGATAAGGATAATAAGGAACTGTAGCTGCCTGCTGAAAACGATTGGGCGGGCATTCGCTGTTTAAAGGAATATCGGGCAGATGCAATTGAATATCGGATTCAGCATTATTGAGCGTAACATCACACGAGCACGACTGTTGCAACAAAACCCGAACATCATCAATAGTGATGCGGGTAATGCCGGTATCCATCAGCGACTGCGGCACGATAAGAGAAATATTTTCTTTAGCAAAGAGATTTTGACAACCGAAAAAGAGGAGAAGTGCAGCCGCAATTGATTTCATGCGGTAAAGATAAAAGATGAATTTAACCACAAAGCACACAAAGAAGGGACGGGCGGGGCGGAGCTGAACTATGATTTGTTTGATTTTATGATGAATTTTGATTGTTGTGCAAGTGCCGTAAAGTTTCCGTATGGTATAGATAGGGTGTCCGGTTTTGCGGGGAAAAATGCCCTTTATAATTCCCTTTTGAAACGGATTGCTCAACATTCCGGCTATAATTCGAAACAGAAAGGCATATTCGAGTGGTACTAATAAAATCAGCGCGGCTCGTAACGCCCTACTTTCTATAAAATAAAAAGGCAGCACACATAATACAGCAGGAAGCCCTTATATTATCAACAGTAATATAATAGCGGCAAAGTCCACCATTTTGGAGTTTTCGTATTTGGTTATCATAGTAAGATTTTAAGTATTAATAACTAAGTAAAATTTCTATAGAAAAAAATAAAAATGGCTTTAAAGTGTTCTAAATGGTTTGCTTTTGGCTATATAATTGAACACAAACATAGAAAAGAAAATAGGAGAAAATATCAGACGGATTAGAGAGTTAAAAGGTTTGTCACAGTAATATCTGGCTTGAAAAATTGGCGTTTCGCAACGGGCTTACAGCAAAATGGAACGTGATGAAATAAAATTAGATTGGGAGAAGATTACCCATATTGCTCATGTTTTCGAAGTGTACTCTTTTGATTTGGTTTCGTTCGATGATAATTTAATTTTCAATAATTGTTACATGCCAGGAAAGTCTCATCAATTTATAAATCAACTACCTGACAAACTAATAGAACAACACGAAAGCCGCATAAAATTTCTGGAAGAAGAAGTGCTTTTTTTACGAGGGCAATTACAAAAAAAGTGAGGGGTGAAATATTGAAATTGTCTAAATCACAGATGAAACGGATTGCGCGGATTGCACAGATTTTAAAAAGGAAAAATACCTACAAATAATCCGCGATTCAGACAACAAAAATTAAAACCCAACCCTCATACCCATAAACAAACCCACATTGCGTTTGCGCAATTCCTGTGTGCCAATGAGATGAATAATATGATGATAGCCCGGCTCTGCAAAAAATATCCATTTTTCTTTGGCTATAAATTCCACTCCGCTGCCTACATAAAACGATGAGTAATTACGGTTAGCATAATTGATAGAGAAATCAGAAGTGGATTCTGCCTGACCGCCACCACCCGATAATAATTCATGCGAAGCCGACTCATAATTAGATGAGCCAAACGTTGTGTTTTGCGGAGGCGCTTCGGCAGAAAAATTGTCCGATGGAGTATTCGGAAAGCTAACCGGAGGAGCCTCTTTCGGCATTACATAATCGAAAGTTTCTTTCAGGCGAATATGTTTTTGAAAACCTGCATGAAAATAAAACCTGAATTTTTCATTGGAAACCGCATATCCTTTTAAGCCCAACAGAATGTTCAATTCGGAAATATGGCAGGTGTATGAAAGCGGGGCAGGATTGTAAAAGTGTGAGCTTGGGTTTTTTATTCCGAAATTAGTTTGTGCATAAGAAACTGCAGTGCTGAGCGACACCCGATTAAAAAACATAAACTCATTGGCAATGCCAATGCTCCACGATGGCGGCTTAACAAAAACATTATTTTCCACCACGCTCATACCCACATAAGAAACTGCTCCTAAAGAATATTGAAATTTCATTTTCTTGTCTTTCTCTTTTTTTGCATTGGGTTCATCTTCGGCAAGCGTATTCATGTTGATGGAATCCTGAAGCGCGATTTCATTTTCATTCAAAACAATTTCAGTTGCATTTTCTGAAACAATATTTTCTGAAGTGCTATTGTTTTCTTCCGAAATATTTGCAACCGGAAATTCTAAAACACTTATTTCTTCCGAAGCAGAAAAACCCAAGGCTGTTTCTTGTGAATGGTTTTTTGCAGCGCTCATAATCGTCCGACCAATTTGAGTGGTCAGACGACTATTGCCCACATTATTTAGATTTGCTGAATTTTTTCCCGAAAAATTATTTTCTGCTGAAGCTGCATTGTTTGATGCGGATGGAGGTTTTGAATTTGATTGAAATGCAGGATTGATTGATGCGTTTATTTCTTGCTCAGGAATATTTTCGGAAGCAACAATATTTTCTTTAGAAGAAAAATTATCCATGTCATTTTTCGCAGAAGCATTTTTATGGGAAGTTTCTGTTTGAACAAATTCCGACTCATGGTTCACCACATATGCCGGTTCATTTTTTTGCAAAAAGAAATATCCGCCCGCTCCTAACAAAGCCAATGCAAAAAAACCATTGAGCCACCAAAACACAAAGCCTCTTTTTTTCTTCTTTCCCTCCAGCATCGCCTCCATGTCGTTCCATGCGCGGGCATCGAAAGGATATTCCATTCCTTTCAGTTTGTCGCGCAGCAATTTGTCTGATTTACGTTCCATTCGTTTACATTTTTATGATGTTGTGTTGCTGAATCATCTCCTGCAATTTCATTCGCGCTTTAAACAAGTTCGATTTTGAGCTTCCTTCGGAAATGCCTAACAAAGCGGCAATTTCCGCATGATTATATCCTTCCACCACATAGAGGTTAAAAACCGCCCGGTATGCCGGAGTCAACCGGTTGACTAACTCCATTATTTGTGTTGCGTTCATGTCGGCAATAATATCGGAGTGGTCTTCAACAAAAGCGGTTTTATTAATGTCATCGTGCCGGTGGCGCAATTCCGCGCGCAGATAATCAATGGCGGTGTTCACCATAATTCTGTAAATCCACGCCTCTATATTGCCTCCGTTTTTGGCAAAAGTTTCGATGGTTTTGAATACCTTGAAAAAACCCATGTTGAGTATTTCGGTAGCCTGCTCGCGCTGCGATGAATAGCGCATGCAAACGCCCATCATCCTGCCGTAGAAGCTTTCATACAAATGCTTCTGCGCCAGTCGCTCGTTATTCACACAACCCTTTATGAGTTCTTCTTCGGTCATTCGATATGCGACATTTCGACTCGCTATGCTTTCGATTTTCGACTGTGCGAGGTGCGATTTTCGACCTCAAAATCCGTCAGCTAAAGCAGACGGCAATCTGAAATCTTACTTTTTATCCCTACTCTGTGCAGTAGGGCAAACTTATCAGCCTCATCCCCAACCCTTCTCCCAGGGAGAAGGGAGCAGCTTACCCTTAATTTCAAACCCAATTTCTACTCGTAGCATCAGGGTCAATCTTCCAGCCTCTAACCTCAAATTTCTAATCTTCATTCCCCTGCTATTCTCGTGGCTTCCGCACTCCCTCCCGAAACAAGTTCGGGACTGGCGCTATCGCATTCGCCACAAATCTTCGCGCAAGGGGGACAATTCAACTTTCAAACTTCATCCCTACTCTACACAGTAGAGACAACTTTATAACTTTATAACCTTTCAACTTTATAACTCCCCATTCAGAAATCAGCAATCAAAAAAATCTGAATTCTAAAATCTACATTCTCTCTCATCTTTCCACCGCAATCACGCTCAGCAGCGTAATATTCTGCACATCGGAATAATCGTATTGAAACAATCCGCTTTCGCCAATCATCAACAGTTTTTTATGGTTGGGTATCACATCAAAAGCCTGAATGTTTCTGAAATGAGCAATCTGGTTATTAGTGATATTAATAACATCGCTGGCATCATACACTTTCAATCCGTCAGTGCCATCGCAAATGAAAAGGGTGTTTTCATCTTTACCTAATCCGTGAGGGTTAAACATGGGAAATGTGCTCACCAAAGTAGGCGAATTCAAATTGCTGATGTCCACTACTTCTAATTGATTGATGTCGGTATTGCAAGGCGTTCCGCTGCGCAAAGTAATGTAAGCATAATTGTCGTCCACCACCACCGGGTCGCAGGCAGTGCCATGC
>CAZFFP010000074.1:5627-19286 GCA_964518215.1 uncultured Chitinophagaceae bacterium | reverse complement strand
GTGAAAAAACAAATGACCGAAAGCAGCTACCGGGTGCATGAGCGATTGGTGGAATTTCCGATGTGGGAAGAATATGGCGAATATATAAAATCAGATATTGCCGATATTAAAAATGTTGGTGGCGCTCTGGCAGGAGCTACAACTGCGGGTATGTTTTTAAAACACTTTACTTCTTATCCGTGGTTGCACCTCGATATAGCAGGCATTGCCTTTATTGATAAAAATGATGGCTACCGCCCCAGAAATGCCACAGGTGTTGGGGTGCGTTTGCTGCTCGATTTTGTGGAAAGAAATTTCAAATAGAAAATGTTTTAAGATGCAAAGGTTATAAAGTTATAAAGTGGATATGCTCTTATTCGGAAATGTAGAATGCGCATCACTACCGCATTGAACCTTACAACATTATAACTTTCTAACTTTAGAACATCTCAACCCAAAACAGTAAACTACAACAACAATGTCTTCTAACGAAAAAGAAAAAATAAAAATCGGCATCACCATTGGCGATTATAACGGAGTAGGTGCAGAAGTAATCTTGAAAGCATTTGCCGATAATCGTTTGTTCGATTTTTGCACGCCCATAGTGTATGGCTCTACCCGCATTATTTCTTATCATAAAAAAGCGCTCAACTTAGATAGCGTGCAGCATCAACAACTGAAGCCAGGCACACCACCTTCGGCCAAGGCTTTAAATGTGGTGAATTGTATTGATGAAAATGCCATCATCAATATCGGACAACCCTCTACACTGGCGGGCGCGTCTGCTCTTATAGCGCTCGATGCCGCTTTGAAAGATTTGGCAAAAGGCGACATTGACGCACTGGTTACCGCTCCCTTAGACAAAAGCACCGTGAAGCTGAAAGATGGTGTGTTCACCGGACATACCGAATACATAGCCTCCTATTTCAACACTGCCGAAACAGTGATGTTGCTTACTTGCGACATGATAAGAGTGGGGTTGGTTACCAATCATTTGCCGTTGAAAGATGTAGCCGCACAATTGAACTCGAAAAAAATTATTACCAAACTCGAAATCATGCACCAATCGCTGCATAAAGATTTTGGAATTTCAAAACCAAAGATTGCCGTATTAGGTCTCAACCCTCATGCGGGCGACAGTGGTCTGCTCGGGCAGGAGGAAAAAGAAATTATCATTCCTGCCATTAAGAAGGCTCAGGATGGCGGCATATTGGCTTACGGTCCGTATCCTGCCGATGGCTTGATGGGTTCCGGTCAGTTTTCAAAATTCGATGCGGTGCTTGCCATGTATCACGACCAAGGCTTGGTAGCTTTCAAATCATTGTGTTTTGGAAATGGCGTGAACTTCACCGCAGGCTTGCCCGTTATTCGCACTTCGCCCGACCACGGCACCGCATTCGATATTGCAGGAAAAGATTTGGCATTGGCAGATTCTTTCAGAGAAGCAATTTTTCTGGCTTGCGATGTTTTCCGCAACCGAAAAATTTATGATGAAGACACCGCCAATCCGCTCAGAAAGCAAAAGATGGAGAGTGAGCGTTAGCAGTTTTTAATCCTGCATTTTTTCTCCGAAACATAAATCACCCGCATCGCCCAAGCCGGGAACTATATAGGCTTTAGCGGTAAGCTCATCATCAACGGCACCTGCCCAAACTGTAACTCCGGTAAGATGTTCTTTGATGTATGCAATGCCTTCGGTAGCGGCAATGGCAGTTGCAATATGAATATGTTTGGGTTTCCCTGAAGCATAAAGTTCTTTAATGGTCGCCACTATTGATTGCCCGGTAGCAAGCATCGGGTCGGCAAGTATCAAGGTGCGGTTCGATAACGCAGGTGAAGTAACATATTCCATATTAATAGTGAATAAGTCTTCATTCTCTAAATCGTGTTTGCGATAAGCAGCAATGAAAGCACAGTCGGCTTGGTCGAAATAATTGAGCAAACCCTGATGCAAAGGCAAACCGGCTCGAAGAATAGTTGCCAAAACAGGTTGCTCGGCTAATCTTCTGCACTGCGCAGTACCCAAGGGTGTAGTTACTTCATAGTCTTCCCATTTTAAAATTCTACTAATTTCAAGCGCGGTGATTTCACCAATACGTTCGAGATTTCTTCTGAAACGCATTCTGTCTTTTTGAATCACGGCATCTCTAATTTCGGCAACAAATTGTTGGGCTAAAGAATCTTTTTCACACAGGTTAAATACTTTCATTCAGGTTTAATTTTTATCGTTTCAATAATATTGCATACCAAGGTAAGGCATTTCTTTTCACAATTTTTCATGTAATTTATTATAAGAGAATGCGCCCATCCCTTTTAATTCATATTAGAAAATATAATATATATAATGTATGGCTCTTGAAATTGTTTTGCAAATTTACTATAAAATAATATATGATGCCCATACCAGAAATTGACTTACGGGCAATACTTGAAAATCACACAGCAGCAACATTTAAAAATGAGTGGGAAGCCGAATGTGATTTTTTAGACAGTACTAATGAAGTTTACGATACGTATGTTGCGCTTTGCGAATTTACTTTGCCGAAAATAAAGAAACTACCGGAACAGGATTTAAAGGAGACATTGGAATATCTTGAAACATTAAACCCTGCATAGATAATATATGCGCCAAATATTATGGCTATTAACGGGTACAACCAATGAATGTTGGTAAGCCAAATCACCGCCAACCCGAGTATCAATCCAATAATTGTATAGGTGTCGGTTTTTAAATGTTTTCCATTAGCAACCATAGTATCGGATTGTGTTTTCTTTCCGGTTTTTTCCAGAAAATATCCCATTACATAATTCACCACACCGGCAAAAGATATCAGTATGATTCCGATGCCGATTTCCTCGAGCAAATTTGGTACGAAAAAATTGTAAACCGATTTGGAAATAATCAGCAACCCTGCAACGCTTATCATAGTGCCTTCTATTGCTGCCGATAAAAATTCTGCTTTACCATGTCCGTATGGATGGTCGCGATCTTTGGGCATTGCCGCAATGCTTACACTCACCAATGCAATAATTCCGGCAGCTACGTTTACAATTGATTCGAGCGCATCTGCCATTATAGCATTGGAGCCGGTAATATACCATGCAATAAATTTTACTATCAGAATAATAAAGCTGACCGACAGCGTTACTCTGAGCATGATGATATTGTTGCGGTAACCGTTTTTGTTGTTCATCAGAAATTAAGCGATGGCATGAACATAAAGTTATGTCAAAAGTTTTCCGCTATTGAGTAATCATATTTTCTATTTCTACCTTTATTATGACTATGGAATATTTCTTATTTTTTCTGCTTGCACTGTTTTGTGAAATATTGGGAACATTAGGAGGTTTCGGTTCTTCTTTTTTGTTTGTTCCATTGATGTCGTTTTTTTTCGAAATGCCGTTGGTCCTGATGCTTACCGGCATACTTCATGTTTTCAGCAATATTGCAAAACTGCTTTTGTTCAGAAAATTTATTGATTTTAAAATTTTCCTTCGATTTGGAATCCCCAGTTTGCTGCTTACAATTGTTGGTGCATTTCTTACAGGATATATTGCCATGCTTTATGCCCAATGGTTGTTGGCATTGCTATTAGTAGCATTCAGTATTTTGTTTTTAATTAAACCTCGATTGGAATTTCCTCCAACAAAAATCAGCGCATTTATTAGTGGAAGTCTGGCAGGTTTTTTTGCCGGATTTACGGGAACGGGTGGAGCCATCAGAGGCATCAGTCTGGCGGCTTACAATCTTGAAAAAAATGCTTTTGTTGCCACTTCTGCCGCTATAGATTTCGGTGTAGATTTCAGTCGCACTATTATTTATTTCAAAAATGAATTTTTTGACATGGCTTATATCTGGCATATTCCGGTTTTATTCGTTGCCTCCTTTGCCGGCTCTTATGCCGGAAAATTATTGTTAAACAAAATTCCTCAACATGTTTTTAAAAAAATAGTATTGATTATTATTTTGGTAATGGGTGTATCAATGTTATATCGTTTGTTGATGTAAAGCCCACAAAAGGCCCCCATATAGCCCACGGTTTAAACCGTGGGCTATATGGGGGTGTATGTTGCGTTGCTCCTTAATCCCCACCAGTGCATACTTTAATTGATTATTTAGATATTAATCGGAAAAATATTTCATTCAAAATTACTGGTCATAATGATGTTTTCTATTGATAATTCGCCTTAATTTAGTTCAAAATATAAAATGCGACTTCTAAATAAAACGTGGTTTAGAATAATCATCAGCTTATTCGGTGGTGGAATGACAAACGAAATCTTACATATTACTACAGGCGACCCCAAACGATCTAAGAAAACAAATTTATCACTACTTTTTGGACTAATCATTTATGCAATATTGACTTTTACCGTAAAAAAAAATGAATGACAGAATTTAAAGATATAGAACAAGAATATTTGACTATGGGCACCGATGACGAAAGTCTTAGGGTTTTTTATATAAAGCATAAGGAATACTTCTATAATTACCTTCCGCCAGATAAGGATGACCAGTTGGTTTTAATGGAATTACTCAGCGAAATAGGTTGTTTTTACTCATTATCAGGAGAGCCTCAGGAAGCATATAATGTATTGAAGCGAGTTATTGAATATTTTGAGTCAATAAATGCCGATAATCAAGAAAACAGCACTTACAATTCAACTCTATTTTCCTTTGCACTTACAAATTTTGAAATGAAACGCTATAGCAAAGCGCTAAAATGTATGCGGATATACATTTCGGATAAAAGCAAGGAAAATGAAAAAGAACTTATCATTCATCTATTCAAAACGAAATTAAAGAACAGAACTCTTTGGCGGATGGGCATTACAGGTATAGTTCTTTCAATCATTAAGTATATGATATTGTGGTTTTATCCAGAACATCATTCACCGGCAATTCAAATATTAGGTATTGTCGGGCTTTTGATGGTATTTTCCTTTCTTTTTATAAAGAAACCGGAAATTCCCGAAAATTCACGCTCAATAAAAAATGATAGCTGATTATAAACCAAGTAATTCATAGCAGTCAGCCCCCATCCAAAATGTAGCCCACTAAAAGCCCCCATATAGACCTCGGTTTAAACCGTGGTCTATATGGGGGTATGTATTGTATGTTGTGTTATTCCTTAATCCCCACCAGCGCAAACTCTACTTGTCGTTTTTCTAGATTGGCAGTTATAACTTTTACCCGTATTTCATCGCCCAGATGAAATGTGTTTCCGGTAATTGAGTCGGTCAATGTGTATTTACTTTCTTCATAGCGCAACTCTCCATAGCCGATTTTTTCTGCCGGAAGAAAACCCTCGCATTTATTTTCTACCAACTCTACAAACAGTCCGCGATTTATTACACCCGAAATAATGCCGTCAAATTCTTCCCCGATTCTTTCAGAAAGAAATTCTACCGATTTGTATTTCACCGATTCGCGCTCGGAAGACATGGCGGCACGCTCGCGCTCCGACACATGCGCACACATTTCTTCCAACTGCTGTTTTTGAAAACGTGCATCCCACTGATTCAGGCAATCAAACAAAATACGATGTGTAAGCATATCGGGATAGCGCCTAATGGGTGAAGTGAAATGCGAATAATGTTCGAACGCCAAACCGTAATGCCCGATATTATTAGTAGAATAAAATGCTTTTGCCATAGCGCGAATGGCTAATTGTTCCAACACGTGCTGCTCTTTTCTGCCTTTGATTTTGAAAAACAAAGTATTGAGTGTGGCAGCCGTATGTTTAGGGTCTTCAAACTTCAGCAGATAACCAAAACGCTTGGCAAACTCTGCAAAGTTTTCGAGCTTAATCGGGTCGGGCGTATCATGCACCCGATACGCGTTGGGTATAGGGTCTTTGGTTTGTAAGCGCAACTTTGCGACATAGCGCGCCACATATTTATTGGCAAGCAACATAAATTCTTCTATCAACTTATTGGCATCTACCACTTCTTTCACATACACCGAAAGCGGCTTTCCATTTTCATCTAACTTAAACCGCACTTCGGTTGACTCAAAACCAATAGAGCCGTTTTTCATGCGCTTGGCTCTGATGGTTTTTGCCAGCTTATCCAAATCGCGCAGTTCTTTTTCAAACGCGCCTTCCTTGCCCATAATGATTTCCTGAGCCTGAGCATAAGTGAATCTTTTCTGCGAATGAATCACCGATTTGCCATACCAGGTATTTACCACTTCAGCATTCTTATTCATTTCAAACACTGTCGAAAAAGTGTATTTGTCTTCATCGGGGCGCAGCGAACAAAGGAAATTTGAAATGCGCTCGGGCAACATGGGCAAAACCCTGTCAACTAAATAAACAGAGGTAGCACGCTCATAAGCTTCGCGGTCTAATTGAGTGTTGGGCTTTACAAAATGTGTAACATCGGCAATATGAACGCCTACTTCAATATTGCCGTTTTCGAGATATGCTACCGAAAGCGCATCGTCAAAATCTTTAGCGTCTTCGGGGTCAATGGTGAAGGTGGCGACTTTTCTGAAATCGCGCCTTTGTTTCAACTCTTCATCGGTAATGGCATCGCTGAGTTTTTCGGCTTCTTCCATTGCCATTTCAGAAAACTGTAAAGGGAATCCGTTTTCGATTAGTATAGACTGCATCTCGACATTATTGTCGCCTGCCTTGCCTAAAACCTCAATAATTTTTGCAAACGGATTTTTTAAATGCTCGGGCCAATCAATAATTTTTCCAACGGCTTTATCGCCTTCCTTAGCATCTCCAAGATTATCTAACGGAATGTATAAGTCCACCGGCATGGTTTCGCTGTCGGTAACCAAAAAAGCAAAGTTTTCGGAAATGCGCACGGTGCCTATATGCAAATCGGTGGCGCGTTTCACCACTTCGGTAATGCGCCCTTCGGCTTTGCCTTTTCGGTTGAGCGAGGTGATGATAAACTTCACGGTGTCGCCATCGAAAGCGCGCAAGGTATCTCTGCGACCAATAAACACATCTTCTTTCAACTCGCTGCTGATAATATAAGCAGCGCCACTGCGGATCATGTCCACTTTGCCTTCGTATTCTTTAGCGCCACGGGTATCGAGTTTTCTGTTTGCGGTTTGAATTTTTTTGCCATCATCGGCAAAGCTGATGCGCCCTTTAGCTTCAAGGCTTTTGAAAACTTCTTCTATTTTTTCTTTATCGAATTTGTGAATGAATTTTTTCAATACTTTTTTGAGCGAAATTTCCTTGTGTGTAATTTCATCTAAATACTTCAGCATTTTGTGTTCGAGCGAACCGGGGCTTACGTTTTTATCGGACGATTTTTTCTTTTTGTTTCTTTTAGACATAATTAATTTGTAATAATAAATAAAGTTGTGGGGTATAATCGCTCATGGTGCAATTTAGTTCAGAACGCAATTGCGTGTGCCTATCAAAAATATAGCATTTAGCAATTAAATGAGTACCGTATTTTAAACGCTGTGTGAAGATATTATCAAGAAAGGGCTATTTAAAGTAATGCGCATTGGCTACGGCAATTGTTTGTGCCAGCGTTTGTTTTTTCAAGTGCGATTCAGACCATTGATGATGCGGGAAGCATCGGTCAACAGGTTTCCCTGATGAAATCAGTTTCTCGTATTGTTCATGAAAGTTTTTCATTACGGCTTCTTTTTCGGCTGCTTCAATGTCGTTAGATGATAGCTGTAATAAAGTATTGAAGAACATATTTTCGAATTCGTTGAGTTTTCGGCTTTTTCTAATGAATCTTTTGGCAGAGAGTATGGAATAGCGCACCACCGGAAACATTTTTTGTTCAAAGAGTAAAATAGCGTTGACGAGTTTTGCTGAGATAATAATATCCATGTCGAGCTTCTTGTTGACATTATCTAAAAGCGTGTCTATCCATTTTTTGCTTTTTGCATATTCGCCTGATATAAAGAACAGCATACTTAGATTGAAATTGATGATGAGTTTTTTCTGAAGACTGAAAGCGTGTTCGAAATCGTTGTAAAAAGTGATAATTCTTTTTTCTATTTCGGCAGTATTGCCCGTATTGCCCGTATTGATTTTATTGAGTAATTCGAAATTGATAAATAACTGAAAGCGTATAAGCCTGATATTTTGATTTTCTGCAGGGATAGCATATACCTCGTCCAGAATAGCTTTGATTTTTTTTTGGTTTCCTTCCAAATAATAGTTCCAAACCATGCGGTCGAGTGAAAGCAGAATTTCCTGAGTTTTGAAGGGGAAATTGGCGGGTTTGGCTTTCAGGACAGCAAGTTTTTTTTCTTCGCTTTCAATTGATTTTTCATAATCTTTTTCGCGATAAGCCAGCAGCGAATGAATTTTATGATAGGTGATGGCAGCCTTCGATGAAAGTGTTTTCGATACATCATTAGCCAAATGCTCGTGAGGCAACTCGGGGAGGTATCTTTTGTTGAGGTCGGCATCGGTAATGCCCCACATTTTGGAATGGTAGAGTAAAGTATTACTTATTTCCCTATACAGAATAAGGTTTTGCAATTGCTCGAGAATAACCAATTCTTTTTTAGCATTGTTGAGCACGGTGTCTTTAAAACTTTTGATATCGAAATGTCTTTCCTGAATAATATTTTCAGATTCGCAGAGGGTGAGATACAAACTGAAGCATTCATTATCTAAAGCAATTTTTTTGGCTTTAGTGATGAGTTTATTGCTTTCATCATACAAGCATTTTTCGTAGAGAATTTTACTCGATTTATAAAGCTCCAGAATTTCGTCTTCGGCATTTCTTCCCGAATGATAAGCGTTGAGGCATTTCAGAATATTCTTATAGAGCAGGTGCTTCTGAATACTGAAATTCTTTTTGACTTTAGGCGATTTTATTTTTGACTTAACAGTTTTATCGTCAGGATTAGGTTGGCTGTCAATAATTTCAAAAAGTTCGAGGTCGTGATTGCTGCCTTTTATTAAATGGCGTTTGGTGTAAAGAGTAAAATATCGCTTCTCGGCTTTGTCTAATGATTTAATAAGTCTGTAAAGCGAATCCATGATGCGGTTAATAATAGAGGTTGAATATAGTAAAAGCAGTGGTTATTTCACTGCCTTCAACCGCGCATCTATCAGTAATTGTTTAATTGCTGTAAGTTCTGTTTTCACTTCAATGTTTTCGTTTTTCATGGTATCTATAATTTCCTGCTGTTCCTGAATGGCTTTAACTAAAACAGGCACTAATTTTTCATAGCTCATACTCCATAAGTCGGTAGATTCATCTTCGGGCTTGCTCACTACTTCAGGAATAATTTCATACAACTCTTGCGCTATGAACCCTATGCGTTTGGTTTTTTCTTCCGAAATATTGATGCCGTTTTCAGTAAAGAGCGAATTGTGATGCAGGTATGATTTAGGTTGCATTTTCAATACTTCCGAAAGCCCGTATTCAATAGTTTGTTGTTCAGATTTCACTCTGCCGTCAGAATAGGTTTCCCATGTTTCGGCTCTGCCTCTGCCATCATTGGCTGCATTGTTGGGCAGATTGATGCGCCTAGTAACACCCGCCCCAAAACCTATTTCAAGGTGTCCGGTTCCCGCCATGAAGAAAGAATTTTCAGGAGCGCCCACGTTTACATTGAAAACAGTAGTGCCGGTTTCATTATTTATTTGCCAGCGCCTGTTGCTTGCAACATCAGGAACCCATGCTAACCAACCGTTGCCTCCACCCACTCTCAGTTCCCAAGAATAAGTGCTATTGCTATACTGAGCGAGTCTTGACGATGGAGTGCCTACTGCTCCTCCAGAAATAGCAATGTGCATAGGAGCAGAGGGATTTGGAGTGCCGATACCCACATAGCCATTATGTTGTATCACCATTCTTTCTACTTCTGTATTGGTGCCATTGGCTGTTGTTTGAAATCTCAACTTGGTTCCTTTTGCCGATGCCGAAAAATTTTCGGTAGTAACCATATATAAAGATGCGCCACCATACACAGGACTGCTGTTGTAGTCAATTGCGTCTCTTCCGTTAAATGCAGATAAAACTTTACCCGCCACCGGGTAAGTGGGTGCGGCTTCTGTGCCTTCTGCTCTAACTCCTAAAAAGTATGGATGTTGCTGAGCATCGGCATAAGCAAAAACCTGATTAGAAGACCAATCATCATTTGAGGTATGAATATGTCCGTTTGTTACGGTTAATCTTGCTGTTGGAACTGTAGTGCCAATACCTACATTACCATTACTTGCTAAAATTCTGACACGCTCCGCATTGTTGGTTCTGAACACGAGCGACTGACTATCGGTGGTGCCCAAAAAATTTGTGGAAGGATTAGTGCCGGCATTGCCTAATAATTTCCAGTCATTGGCAAGTGCGCTCATATCAGTATTAAATGTGCCGCCCGCATCGGTGATGCTGAGTATTCCTGTGGCATTGTTATAGACTACGTTGGTAATCAATTCATTCGTACTGCTCAAGTCGCCCGTATTGGTAATCACATTTCCTGTTATGTCAATTCCTGTTCCCGCAGTATAGATATTATTGAGCGAAGAAAGATTCACTGTATAAGTGCCGCCTGCATCAGCAATGGAAAGTTGATTGGTATTGTTATCGAACGAAAAATTGGTAATTAGCTCATTCGTATTGCTCAGGTCGCCCGTGTTGGTAATCACATTTCCCGATACATCAATACCTGTTCCGGCTGTGTAAATATTGTAGAGCGGAGAAAGGTTTACGGTGAGCGTTCCTCCATTGTCGGTAATAGATAGATTGTTGGTAGCAGCATCGAAATTAAAAGCAATATTGTTGCTGCCACTACCAGCCTGCGGAAAACCAATCCATTGTGTACCGTCCCAGAAATAGAACAAATTGTCGTTGATGTCATATACCAACAAAGCAACATCACCCGTTCCGGCAGGATTGATAGCAAGTCTTTCTATAGTTGTAACTCTCGGAACTAAAAACCCTTTATCGGTGGCAGTTAAATCCAACAGGGCTCTGGGGTTGGGTGTAATGGTTCCCATGCCTATGTTGTTCTGGGCAAAGGAGTTTTCGTTTACAAAAACATATGCAAGGAGCAGGATAACGAAAAATGAAAATATTTTTTTCATAAAAACGAAATGAAAGTTTAATATTGAAAAGTTGCAGACTATAAAATTCAGATTAAGAAACAGCCTGAGCAAATGTAAAAAAGAGAAAATTATTAAAGGTCTAAAAGTGATTATTCTAAGAGGTATTTTACTCAAGCTATGCAATAGAAGGCGATGAATAATCCGAAAAATCTTTATTAGTTGGCTTAAGAAAACTCCCGTGTTGTCTTGCTAATAAATATTATTTAATCGCCATAAATAATCTCCATAGCCTTGTCAACGGTGATGCGATCGCCTTTATAAAAACCCACTACATAGGCAGTAGGATATTTTGTTGTCACTTCTGCCAGACGTTCTTTGGCTTCATGATAGGTTTCATATTTGCCTACATAAACTCTAATCATGCCATCATCCAAGCGTACACCTTCAGCATCGGCATAATCTTTTTTGAATTTTGAATTTTCATCGGGCATTTTGCCTGCTGTTCCTATTTGCACGCGGAATATCACTTCTCTTTTTTCCTGTGCGAACAATGAGGACGACACACAAAAAAGAAACAACGAAAGAAGAAAAGCAGTGAGCGTTTTCATGAGGATGTAAATTTATGAAAGTAACCTTCACGAAAACAAAATCATTGTGAAAGTTGATTAAAGTCATAATAAATGATACTTCTTCAACTGAATTTTGAAGTGTTGTTTATTCCAAATACATTATTGTTATGAAAACAGGCGTAGTGATATACAAAAGCCGCTTTGGCGCTGCCAAACAATATGCTCAATGGATTTCTGATTCGTTAAATATTCCGGCTTATGAAGAAGAAGCGATGAATGAAGTGCAACTTAACTCTTTTGATTTTTTAATCGTTGTAACATCGCTATACATGGGTTCATTTATGATGAAAGACTGGTTGAAAAATCATATTGATTTTCTGAAAGAAAAAAAATCATTTCTATTGTTGGTAGGCGCAACACCTGTAGCAGAAAAAGAAAAAGTCGAAGAATTTTTCGGCATGAATATTCCCAAAGAAATTTCGACACAAATAGAACATTATTATGTGCGCGGAAAATCTATTCACAAAGATCTTTCGTGGCAATATAGATTACTGCTGAAATTAGGTGCATTTTTCACCAAAGACCCTAAAGCCAAAGCCGAAATGCTCACCGAATTCAACGATGTGAAAAAAGAAAATCTTCAAGAATTATTGGTAGGAGTGGAGCGGTATTTGAAAAACTAATCTTTTATTCTTCCATCAGATTTATTGGGCGGTTAATATTTTCTTCTAAAGAAATAAAAGTTTCGGTGCGCTCAATGCCATTGATGTGTTGTATTTTATCTGAAAGCACTTCTTTTAAATGTGCCGTATCCTTGCAAATAATTTTACAAAACATACTATAGTTGCCCGTTGTATAATTGCATTCCACCACTTCCGGGATTTTTTGCAACGCTTTAACTGCTTGATTATACAGCGCACTTTTTTGAAGGTAAATGCCCAAAAAAGCAGTAATGTCATAACCTAATGCGGCAGGATTGATGATTAATTCGGCACGCTTGATAACTCCCAAATCGGCAAGTTTTTTCATGCGCACATGCACGGTTCCGCTCGAAACGAACAATTTCTTGGCTATTTCCGTAAAAGGCATCATGGCATCTTGCATGAGTAGCGAAATAATTTGCCGGTCAACATTATCAATATGAAAATTTTCAGGCTTATTTGAAGTCATAAATTGATGATTAATTAATAAAACATGCACAATAATACGAAAAATGTATTTATTTTGTTTATTTCATAAAATATTTGCAAAAAATAGGCGCATAATTTACTTTTGCTATCAGTTCTTTAAAACACTGTTGGGTGATGAAACAGGCAGACATGCCCTCCCGTCTCGAGGGTGAGGAGCTTGGGACAAATCTCAGATAAAACTGTGAGACTAACCGCCTCATGAAGGTTCGAACCCTTCCCCAACAGCTACTAATGCCCTTCAACTTGGGTATTTAAAAGTTGGTTGATTGTGAACGGAAGCTCCAAAATCGCACAGCGATGAGGGGCTTTCGGAATTTTAGGGATGGTAGTAACTCTTTGAGTATAGTTTTTAGTTGTTCAAATAACGAAATAAATGAGAGAAAAGGGTTTACTGTTCTTTAATAAAGGGGCATAATTTATCAAGATCGCATCGCCTCTACCGGACTCATATTGGAAGCTTTCAATGCCGGCAAGAAACCCGACACCATCCCGACCACCACAGAAAGTGTTAAGCCGGTTATAATGTTTTTGGTGGTGAGTATAAAAGCAAACTCCATTTCTTTATATTCTCTGATAAGATATTCGAGCAGAAACGAGCCACCCCAAACCATCAGCAAGCCAAGTGCGCCACCCAAAAAGCATAATACCATAGCTTCTATCAAAAATTCGATAAGAATAAATACTTTTTTAGCACCCAAAGCCTTTTTAATGCCAATGATATGAGTGCGCTCTTTCACGCTCACAAACATGATATTGGCAATGCCGAATCCGCCCACCAGAATCGAAAAAATTCCGATAAACCAACCCGCCACATTCACTACTCCAAAAACCACATTCAGCACGCTGGTAATAATGCTCAACCGGTTAATGGCGAAATTGTCCGGCTGCCGGGGCTTCAGCTTGCGCAGCGAACGCATCAACTGCCTC
>CAZFFP010000074.1:0-5617 GCA_964518215.1 uncultured Chitinophagaceae bacterium | reverse complement strand
GCCTCACTTCTTCCGTCATTACATCAAGAGAGATATTTTCTTTGGCTTTTACAGCAATAAACGGCTCGCTCCAACCGGTGAGTTTTACAAAAGTGTTGACATAGGCAAACGGAAGAAAAATATTATTGTCTGAACTCCAACCCAACACATCATCGCCTTCGCGTTTCAGCACTCCTATAATTTTCACTTCGCGCCCCATCACCTTTACACTTTTACCTACTAAATTTTTAGATGTAGGAAACAATTCCTGCGCCAGCTGGTATCCCAATATGGCAACATTTAATCCGTTGTTCGATTCTAATTGCGAAAAATATCTTCCCTCTAAAAAATCAAATTCTCTCAGCAGATAATAATCATGCGAAATGCTTGTAACGGTTACATTTTCTACCGAATTTCCCTCTTGCTTGATGGTTTTACCGCCCAAAAACAACATCATCGAAACGGCATCAGCGCTTTGCAATCTGTCCTGAAGCGCCCTGAACTCGCTATATTTTGCCACCGGTCGTCTGAAATATTTCCACCAGTTGGCAGAAGGGTCTTCATTCCAGGGTTGTTTTTGAATATAAACCACATTGTTTCCTAATTTCTGAAAACTGGTTTTTACATTTTTTTCTAAAGAATCAACCGCTGTAAAAACCGAAATGATGCAGAAAATGCCAATAGTGATGCCCAAAAGCGAGAGAAAAGCCCTGAGTTTGTTGTTGATAATTTCCTGAAAAGCAATGATGATGCTCTCTTTGGTGAGCTTGAAAAATACTTTCATAGTTACAAACAAATATACTCAGGGTTTTCGGGTTTAAAACTGTTAAATGATTAACTTTGCCGACCTAAAAAACAATCCTGCATGAAACTTTCACAGTTTGACTACAAACTACCAGAGAACCTTATTGCCCAATATCCTAACGAGAAAAGAGATGAATGCCGCCTGATGGTGGTGGAGCGAAGCACCGGAAAAATTCATCACAAAAAATTCAAAGACATTCTCGATTATTTTGATGAAGGTGATTCTTTAGTGCTGAACAACACCAAGGTATTTCCGGCACGTATGTATGGAAAAAAAGAAAAGACAGGTGCAAAAATAGAAGTGTTTTTGTTGCGCGAACTCAACAAAGAAATCAAACTTTGGGACGTGTTGGTGGACCCCGCCCGTAAAATTCGTGTAGGAAACAAACTTTATTTTGGCGATGACGATTTAGTGGCGGAAGTGGTTGACAATACCACTTCGCGTGGCAGAACGATTCGCTTTCTGCATGACGGACCTCACGAAGAGTTTAAAAAATTGCTCTACAGTTTGGGAGAAACACCCTTGCCTAAATACATCAAACGCAAACTCGAACCTGCCGATGCGGAGCGCTATCAAACCGTTTATGCCAAAGAAGAAGGCGCGGTTGCCGCACCTATTTCAGGATTGCATTTCAGCAAAGAAATTTTGAAGCGATTGGAAATCAAAGGCGTAAATTTTGCCGAAATTACACTGCATGTGGGTTTGGGCACTTTCCGCACTATTGATGTGGAAGATTTGTCGAAACACAAAATGGATGCAGAGCCATACAGAATAAGCGAAGAAGCCTGTAAAATTGTAAACAAATCTATTGAGCGGGAGAAAAGAATCTGTTCTGTTGGCACTACTACCATGCGTGCGTTGGAATCGTCAGTTTCTGCCAATAAATTTTTGAAACCCTCTGAAGGCTGGACCAATATTTTCATTCATCCGCCTTTTGAATTCAGCGTTGCCAACTGCATGATTTCTAATTTCCATCAGCCCAAATCGAGCGTGTTGATTATGATTGCTTCGTTTTGCGGTTATGATTTGCTGATGAAGGCATACGAAACGGCTATTAAAGAAAAATATAAGTTTCTGACTTATGGCGATGCTATAATGGTGATTTAATTTTTTAGCCGTTAGCTATTTCCCTTTAGTAAGCAGGTAGTTTGCAGTATGAAATATGTGATTATTCACGCTGAATTTCAAAAAATTTAACAATCTAAAATGCTGAATCAGCTATCTTTGAACGATTTTTTTTAAAAAAATTATTTAATCATTTCAATAAAAAGGAGGAATACAATGGCTTTAGTTGGTAGAAAAGCTCCGGTATTTAAAGAAGGAGCAGTTATCAATGGCGGAGAAATAGTAGAAAACTTTTCTCTCGAACAATTTTTGGGTAAGAAATACGTGATTTTTTTCTTTTACCCGCTCGATTTTACTTTCGTTTGCCCTACTGAAATTTTAGCTTTTCAGGAAAAGTTAGAAGAGTTTAAAAAACTCAATACCGAAGTAGTAGGCTGCTCGGTAGACTCTACTCACTCGCATTGGGCATGGCTGCAAACGCCTAAAAGTAATGGCGGCATTCAAGGTGTAAAATATCCTTTGGTTGCTGATATTTCAAAAACCATTGCCATGAACTACGGTGTGTTGGCTGGCGATTACGATTTTGACGATGAAGGCAACCAAACTTTCACCGGTGCGCCTATTGCTTACCGAGGTTTGTTTTTAATTGACAAAAACGGTGTTGTGCGCCACGAACTCATCAACGATTTGCCTTTAGGCAGAAACGTGAACGAGGCCATTCGTATGGTGAAAGCGCTTCAGTTTTTGGAAGAAAATGGTGAAGTATGTCCGGCTAACTGGGATGAAGGAAGTGAAGGTATGAAAGCCACTCATGAAGGTGTTGCCGAATACCTGACTGCTCACTGATAAATTATTTAGTGAAGAAAAAGGCTGCTCCAATCGAGCAGCCTTTTTTATTTACAAACTTTTCTTTTTAATCCCTAAGACCTTTTCTACATTTTTGTGGTCTGATAAATATTGTAACCGGCATAAAAGGCGTTAAAATTTACCTCTATGAACTTCATCTACATTACAGGCACCAGCAAAGGAATAGGCAAAGAGTTGGCATTAGAGCTATTGAAAAACAATAACAATAAAGTTATCGGAATAGCGCGCAATCAAACCATCAAGCACAACAACTACATTCATTTCAACATCAACTTGGCAGATATTGAGGCGTTGAAAAACTTCAAATTCAAAACACCTCCCGGACTGAAAAAAGCAGTTTTAATTAATAATGCGGCTACCTTAGGAGAAGTGAACCACCTCGGAAATTTTTCTGCAACTATGGTTCACAATACTTTAAATGTAAATGTGGTAGCTCCCATGATTTTGATGAACGATTTCATTAAAGCCTATCAGGATGCCGTGATTGAAAAGTTAGTAATCAATATTACATCGGGTGCCGCCACCAGCCCTTATGACGGGTGGAGCATGTATTGCGCCTCGAAAGCCGCCATTGATATGATGACTAAAGTGGCTGATGCTGAACAAGCGCTCAGAAAACATCCGGTAAAAGTGATTGCCATTGCACCGGGCGTGGTGGACACCGCCATGCAAACACAAATCAGAGAAACGAATGTGAGCCGATTTACACGAAAGCAAAAATTCATTGATTTGAAAGAACAAAACCAATTGTATCATCCTGCCGATGTGGCTCGTAAATTAGCAGAAATTGTAAATGAGCCCGAAACATCGGGGGGCTTGGTTGTTTCGAGACTTGCTTTGTAAAGCCTTATTTTATAACAAGGTTATTTTTTGTTTTCAATAAATCAATGAATTTCCCAAACCATTACACTACGGTCATCGCTTGCCGAAACAAGGTAATTTTTATTTTCGAGCCAAATTAATCGGTTTACTGAGTTGACGTGTCCGTCAAACTTTTCTTTATCAATAACCTTTAACAGTTGAAACGAATGAGCATCCCATATTTTTATGTGTTTATCTCTTCCTGCGGTTGCAAACATATTTCCGTCAGGACAAAATGCAATATGATTCACAGTAAACAAATGTGCCGGTATAGCGTGCAATAAATTATACTTGCGATGAGCGTCCCATACTTTTAAATACGCATCGCGCGAACCTGTCAATAAATATTTCCCATCTGGCGACACACATAAAGAAAACACTGAATTGCTGTGTGCTTCCCATGAATATTTAATTTCGAGTGTTTTATAATCTAAGGCATAGATATAATTATCGCTGCAACCGGCATAAACGGTTTCATGCTGTTCACAAACAGCAATACATCGAATACTGAGGTCTGAAATTTTTTTTCTTTTCAACAATAGAAAGTTATCACAACTCCACAATGATAGCACACCGTCTCCACCTGCAGCAAGAAATGCTTTGCCATTTTCGATAAGCTGAATATCAAATATCCCTTTTTGGTGTAATGCCAAATGTTTTATTTCAATTTTTTTGGAAATATCTAATACATG
This sequence comes from uncultured Chitinophagaceae bacterium, assembly GCA_964518215.1. GTDB lineage: Bacteria > Bacteroidota > Bacteroidia > Chitinophagales > CAIOSU01 > CAYSGX01. Next base: position 1,348 of record CAZFFP010000074.1, on the reverse strand, counting down.
AATGCCTCCTTGCATTTGTCCTAATAGCATAATAGGAGCGTTAGTAAGCATGTTCATCGAAAAAATGTTAGTAGTGACTTTAGATATTAAAACGGCTTTCTCCAAGTCAAGTAAATTCCATTTAACAAGATTGCCATCGCCACCCGCAGAATAGAAAATATTACTTTCAATCGGGCTTTTGATGAGGGTGTACACCGAACCTTTATGACCGGTTAGTCGGGCTATATTTTTTACTTCTAGACTCATTTATCAATAATTCTTTTCATTACCCAAATTAATCCAACCGTGGATACAACTACAAGTATAACCGGTATTAAAGAAGCTCCTTCTTCTAAGGTCGGGCTTTTGGCAAACGACCAAATTTCAGTAGCATTCATTCCTAAATAGAAAAATAGAAAAGTTCGGGGAAATGCACCCGTAACGCTTGCTGTGATGTATGTGCTTTGTTTTGGTTGTAAAGCTCCGAATACAATATTCATCATTGCAAAAGGCAATACGGGAGATAATCTTCCGAAGAAAATGAGTAAAAATTCCTGCTCATGTAAACGATCTAAATAGCGACTCAGTCGTTGATTCTGAAAAATACTTTCTCCAATAATATTTTGATATAAAAATCTTCCGAATTTTAATCCAAAAATACATGCAACGATATATGCTGCCATAATCCCTATCAATCCTTGCCAACCAAAAAAGAAACCCGAGATAATGGCTATAATCGTTGTTGGTGTGAGCGCCAAAGACATAGTTACAATGGATAATAAATAAAAACAAAAAAATGCCGACCATGTGTCTGAAAAAAGCCAATCGCTTTTATCTTGAAAAAAATATAATACCGAAGAAGAAAACAAAGTGGGAAGTAATCCAAAAATGATTAGTAGAATAAATAGCCTGATGCCACCGGTGCGCTCAATGATTTTATTTAGATTTATTTTCACTACACGAAAATAGCTTATAAAATTGCTGCCTAATAATTGATTAAAATTGCAACCTAAAACCTTCATCAAAAACATTGAACGGGAATAAGGTTGGTTTTATCAATAAAACAGCAATTACCAAAAATGTAATTCTACAATAATCTATTATTGATTTTTTGGAAAGAGACTGTTTTCAATTTTTTAAACTGCTTTTTTTGTAAACCGATACCACCTAAATTCTATTCTTCACTGCCATCTCTATTGCTATATTCCCAATAGCCTCTTGTGTACCATATAATTCCTGAAACGATTCAATCACAAAGTATTTATCTTGAATGGTTTCTTTATCGAAATCTGTGTTCATGATTTGTTCTATATCGAATCACAGCCCTCCGAACATTTTTGAAAGTTAGTTAAAAAAGAGGTTGAGAGTA
>CAZFFP010000073.1:0-19317 GCA_964518215.1 uncultured Chitinophagaceae bacterium | reverse complement strand
GAGTCAATTTTTTTCCAGTCCGGAAGTTGTTGAGGGTTGCGCAATTCCGTTTCTCGCATGGGAATGCCTATGTAGTAGCGGGAATCGTCAAAAGCGCGCAAAATACCTGTAACTGCCTGTTCCGAAGCATGAACATTTCCATTGATTTGTTGTCCTGTTAATGCTTGTTTTACCAACTCGTCCGGGCTGTTTTTATTATTCACATTATTGATAACAATGAATGTTTGAACATTATCAGGCACGGCAATAGTTGCCGGTTGTGTTACAGAAATTCTAAAAGTGGTTTTACTACAGGAGCATAACACAAGCGAAAACCCTGTGAGTATCAATGGAATAAATTTCATGTTAGCTTTTTACAGCATAAAAATAGCCTTACATGAACCTGAATTAGTATTTGGTTTTACACATAAAAAATTATCAGCGTCCAGAATGCTTCCATTCGATAAGAAAACTGCCCGATGTTTAGGAAAAGTTTAAGTAATTAATGGTGTTCGCATCCCGCTGAAACAACGATGCTTTGTTTTTTATTTGTAAACTCTTGGGTGTATAGCTATTTTTGCAGACCAATCCATCGGTCCGGTAGCTCAGTTGGATAGAGCAACAGCCTTCTAAGCTGTGGGTCATTGGTTCGAATCCAATCCGGATCACAAAAAATCCCGACTGTATATGCAGTCGGGATTTTTTGCCTATGTTTAGTATTCAACTAAATCTTTTCCTCTGCCGATGATGAATCAGCGGGAGTTTCAGCAGTCTTATCTTTTTCAGAAGCATCGCTGCCGTTTTCATGAGCTTTCGATTCGGAAGGCGTATCTGTAGATTCTGAATCTTCAGTTTTTTCTTCCTCAATCGGCTCAATAACATGATGTGGCTCAAACGGACGAGCGCCCAACAGCCTTACTAAATCATCACGATAGATAATTTCTTTACTCAGCAATTCTTTAGCAATAGACTCTAACAATTCGCGCTTTTCATTCAAAAGTTTTTTGGTGCGCACATAGGCTTTGTCAATCAGCGTTTTCACTTCTTCATCTATCATTCGCGCAGTATCTTCTGAATAAGGTTTTTTAGGTGTGTATTCGGCATTCGGGTCGTGATAAGAAACGTTGCCTATTTTTTCATTCATGCCATAAATAGCCACCATGCTGTAAGCAATTTTGGTAATGCGCTCCAAATCGTTTTGCGCTCCGGTAGTAATGCGTCCGAAAATAATTTCTTCGGCAGCCCTGCCTCCTAATGCCATACAAATGCCATCAATGAGTTGCTCGGTAGTGTAGAGATATTGTTCTTTCGGCAAATACTGCGCATAACCTAAAGCAGCGATACCACGAGGCACGATGGAAACTTTCACCAACGGGTCGGCATGTTCAAGAAACCAGCCGCATATAGCGTGTCCGGCTTCATGATAGGCAACAATCTTTTTCTCATCGGGCGAAATGATTTTATTTTTCTTCTCCAATCCACCTATCACACGGTCAATGGCATCGTTGAAATCCTGCATTTCGACATGAGGCTTGCCTCTTCGTGCGGCAATCAACGCGGCTTCGTTGCATACGTTGGCGATTTCGGCACCTGCAAAGCCGGGTGTTTGTGCGGCTAATTTTTCGGGAGCGAGGTCTTTAGAAGTTTTAATAGGTTTCAAATGCACTTTGAAAATCTGTGTGCGACCTGTCAAATCGGGCTTATCAATAGTAATCATTCTATCGAAACGACCCGGACGCAACAAAGCCGAATCGAGAATATCGGGACGATTGGTTGCCGCTACAAGGATGACTCCTTTTTCGCTGCTGAATCCATCCATTTCAACGAGCAATTGGTTGAGGGTGTTTTCGCGCTCATCGTTGCCCGAAACCACGCTTCTGCCCCGCGCTCTGCCAATGGCATCTATTTCATCTATGAATATGATGCAAGGCGCTTTTTCTCTTGCTTGCTTAAACAAATCGCGCACCCGCGATGCACCCACGCCTACAAACATTTCAACAAAATCAGAACCCGAAATGGAGAAGAAGGGAACCTGTGCTTCGCCCGCAACGGCTTTTGCCATAAGGGTTTTACCTGTGCCGGGAGGTCCTACCAGCAATACGCCTTTCGGAATTTTTCCGCCTAAGGAAGTATATTTTTTAGGATTTTTCAGAAAGTCCACCACTTCCATTACTTCTTCTTTGGCTTCGTCTAATCCTGCAACATCTTTAAATGTAATGTTCACTTTTCCATCGCCTTCAAACAAAGTAGCTTTCGATTTTCCGATGCTGAAAATTTGCCCACCGGGACCACCCGCCCCACCGCTCACTCTGCGCATAATAAAAATCCAAACAGCTATAAGAATAAAAATGGGCAGCAACCAGCCAATGAGGTCGCGGGTCCAGTTGCGTCTGGTTTCGTAATTAATGGCAATAATTTTTTCAGAAGCGACTTCTTTTTGCGCTTCTTTCATGTTGTTTTCAAAAGCATCTACCGAACCGATTGTGAAAAAATAATGCGGACCACGATTGGCTCCCCAGGAAGTTACCGCTACATCTTTGTATTCTTCTTTATCAAGAGCAGAAGCGTTGAGATATACTTCAACAATTTCTTTGTTCACCACTATCACCTTTTCTACATCGCCCGATTTAAGCATGCCTTGCTCAAACTGTTGCCAGTTGGTTTCCTGCAAAGTGTTCTGAAAACTGAAAAACTGCAAACCTAACAGCACAATGGCAATCAAGCCATACAGCCAGTAGTAATTGAATTTGGGAGGCTTAGGCACCGGAATGCGCGGACCGGGACGCTTTTCGTTATTCGGAGTGTCCGGCTCGTTGGAGGGGTGCAGGTCTTCCTTTTGAACTTTATTTTGGTTTTTTTCCATCTTCATTTAAGTAATTCATCAATAAACTAATTATAGTGCGTTTTGGTTGCATCGTCCCAAAGCTCTTCGAGACTATAGTATTCTCTTCTCGGTTTTATAAACACATGTAAAACTATATCTACATAGTCTATCAGCACCCATTCGAGATTTTCAAAACCCTCTTTATGATAAGGGGAAATGTTCAGCTTTTCTTTCACCTCATTTATCACATGCTCGGCAATGGCTCTAATCTGAATTCCGACTGTAGCATGGCATACCACAAAATAGTCGGAAGCGGCATCGTGAATATTACGAAGGTCTAACGCCACTATATCTTCCCCCTTTTTGTCAGAAATAGCCTCAACTATCGCATTTAAGAGTTGATTATCTTTTTCAGCAGTGGTTTTCTTAACGGAAGCCTTTGTTTTCTTTGCCAATAGAATATTTTTACACAATTTTTTTTAAACGTTCAAAAATACGAATTACTTTGAACTCACCCCTGCTGATTGGCACTGCAATCGTTCATTTGCAACAAACCGACTCTACCAACAACGAAGCGAAACGCTGCATTCGGGAAAACCGTGCCACCAACGGAATGGTGATTTTTACTGACACACAGACACATGGTAGAGGACAATATGGCAATATATGGCATTCGGAGTCGGGCAAGAACCTCAACTTCAGCATCATTTTTTTTCCGGCTTTGCTTCATGCAAAAGAGCAGTTTTTGTTAAGTCAGACTGTCTCTATAGCAATTGTTGAATTTCTGAAAACGAAAACCAATCTGCCAGTGAGCATTAAATGGCCCAACGATATTTTGGTGAATGAAGAAAAAATTTGTGGCATTCTGATAGAAAACAATATTTCGGGCAGTCGCATTTCTGAAAGCATCATTGGTATCGGTTTGAATGTGAGGCAAACAGATTTTCCTTCGGAAATAAAAAATGTTACTTCACTTCAAATGCTCGGTTGTGAAGTTGATGCTCTTGATAGTTTACTAAAAGAACTGTTGAGTTATCTCGATGCCTATTTTGTGAAATTAGCACAAGGACAATATGCTTTGATTCGCGAACTATATCTGCAACAACTTTTCAGGTATGGCATTTCTGCCGAATTTTACATCGGCAATCAAAAAGTAAACGGTATCATTGAAGGCGTGAACGAAACGGGGCAATTGCTGCTGCGCATTAATGATGAGTTGAAAGTTTTTAATAATAAAGAAGTGGTGTTTGTGATTAAATAAAAAAGACAGTCTATAAAGCAATGATGAATTCAGAAGCAATAAAGCAAAATAGTATTACGATTCCTCCCATGTCGTTATCGGGACTCGAACCCTTAACCATATTTGAAGGAAGCAATTTCATTAATGTGGGCGAGCGCACCAATGTAACAGGCTCTAAAGTGTTTCTGAAAATGATTAAAGAAGGCAGATTTGAAGATGCCTTAGAGGTGGCGTTAGAGCAAGTGCAGGGTGGCGCACAAATTATTGATGTGAACATGGACGAAGGCATGATTGATGGCGTGGAAGCCATGACGCGTTTTCTGAACCTTATTGCCAGCGAACCTGATATTTCTCGGGTGCCCATTATGATAGATTCTTCTAAATGGGAAATTATTGAAGCCGGTTTGAAATGTGTGCAAGGCAAGGGCATTGTAAATTCTATTTCTATGAAAGGTGGCGAAGAAGAATTTATTCGTCAGGCAAAAATTATTAAAAAGTTTGGTGCGGCAGTAATTGTAATGGCGTTTGATGAAGCAGGGCAGGCGGATACTTATGAAAGAAGAATTTCGATTTGCGAAAGAGCCTATCGCATCTTGGTTGACCAAGTAAAATTTCCGGCACAAGACATCATTTTCGACCCCAATATTTTTCCCGTTGCAACAGGCATGGAAGAGCATAGAAAAAATGCGCTCGATTTTTTCCGTGCCACCAAATGGATAAAAGAAAATTTACCCGGAGCCAAAGTAAGCGGAGGGGTTTCTAATGTGTCGTTTTCTTTCCGCGGAAATAATCCGGTGCGTGAAGCCATGCACTCGGCTTTTTTGTATCATGGCATACAACATGGTATGGATATGGGCATTGTAAATCCATCGCAATTGGAAGTGTATGATGAAATCAATAAAGAATTATTAGAGCGTGTAGAAGATGTGTTGTTAGACAGAAGAGAAGATGCCACCGAACGCTTGCTCGAATTTGCCGAAACCTTCAAAAGCAAAGGCAAAGAAAAGAAAGAAGATGAAGCTTGGCGCAGTGGAACGATAGAAGAGCGCCTAAGTCATGCCTTAGTAAAAGGCATCATTGAATTTATTGATGCCGATGTAGAAGAAGCAAGACAACAATATGAAAGACCGCTGCATATTATTGAAGGCCCTTTAATGGATGGAATGAACGTAGTGGGCGATTTATTTGGTCAAGGCAAAATGTTTTTGCCACAAGTAGTAAAAAGTGCCAGAGTGATGAAAAAGGCGGTGGCACAACTGCTGCCGTATATGAGCCTCCCCCCAACCCCCTCCAAAGGAGGGGGAGCGGCTAACCCGCAATGGCAAACGGCTGAGCCTGCAACTTATGAGTTGATTAAAAAATTTGTGGAAGAAAATCGTAACAATCCTACAAAAGCAGAAATGGTTTTATGGGAATTACTAAAAGGAAAAAAATTAGAAGGATATAAATTCAGAAGGCAGCACATTATCGGACAATACATAGCAGATTTTGTTTGTCTGAAGAAAAAATTAGTAATTGAAATTGACGGGTTGATTCACCAACTTCCTGAAGTAAAAGAGAACGACCAATTCAGAACCGAATGGTTAGAAAGCAAAGGCTATAAGGTATTCCGCTTCACCAACGAACAAGTTTTAGTAAATACAGACAATACACTTGAAACTATCGTTGAAACACTTAGTCAACTGCCCGATGCCAAAAAAGAAACCTTAAGCGGTGAAGATTTATCAACTCTATCCACAAACATCGAGGCGGGACAAGTCTCCCCCTTAGGGGGAGATTTAGAGGGGGCTTTTCGTGGTGGCAGAGAAGGCTCCGGGAAAATATTATTGGCAACAGTGAAAGGAGACGTTCACGACATCGGAAAAAACATTGTAGGTGTGGTGTTAGCCTGCAACAATTTCGAGATTATTGATTTAGGCGTAATGGTTTCCGCAGAAAAAATATTAGATACTGCGCAACAAGAAAATGTAGACATTATTGGCTTAAGCGGACTCATTACGCCTTCGCTCGATGAGATGGTGCATGTGGCTAAAGAGATGGAGCGCAGAGGCATGAATACACCATTGTTGATTGGTGGCGCCACTACATCACGAATTCACACTTCAGTAAAAATTGACCCTGTGTATAGCGGCTCGGTAGTACATGTATTAGACGCTTCTAAAAGTGTTCCTGTAGCACAGAAGTTTTTAACCAAAGATGCTGCCGAAAAACAACAACAAGAATTTAAAACCGAATATGAAAAACTGAGAGAAGATTATAAAAATCGCCAAAAAGACAAAGCACTAATTTCTTATAACGAAGCCAGGCAAAATAAAGTGGCTATTGATTGGAATAAAACTGAAATTACCGAGCCAACTTTCTTAGGAATAAAAGTTTTAAAAGATTATCCGTTGGAAGAATTGGCGGAATACATCGATTGGACCCCTTTCTTCCAAACATGGGAATTGGCAGGTAGATACCCGCAGATATTACAGGATGAAGTAGTGGGCGTTGAAGCCACCAAACTTTTCAAAGATGCTCAGCAATTATTGAAAAAAATCCTTGACGAGAAGATGCTCACCGCCAATGCAGTGTTCGGCTTCTTCCCTGCCAATTCAGTGAATGATGATGATATTGAAGTTCAGGCCACAGACAACGGAACACAGACCACAGTGAGGCTTCTGCATCATTTAAGACAACAAAACAAAAAAGCACAAGGCCAACCCAACTTTTCTTTAGCCGATTTCATTGCGCCTAAACAAACCGGCAAGCAAGATTATATTGGTGCTTTTGCCGTGAGCACCGGTTTTGGTATTGATGAGCATGTGAAAGCTTTTGAGCAAGACCATGATGATTATAACAGCATTATGCTGAAAGCCCTTGCCGATAGATTGGCAGAAGCTTTTGCCGAGCGATTGCACGAAAGAGTGCGCAAAGAATTTTGGGGCTATATAAAAGATGAAACCTTAAGTAATGAAGAATTAATTGCCGAAAAATATCAAGGCATTCGTCCGGCACCGGGCTACCCTGCCTGCCCCGACCATACCGAGAAAAAAACCCTTTGGCAATTGCTCGATGTAGAAAAAAACACAGGCATTGTGCTTACTGATAGCTTGGCGATGTTCCCCGCTTCGAGCGTTAGCGGCTTCTATTTCGCCCATCCCGACAGCCGATATTTTGGTGTAGGCAAAATCAACAAAGACCAGGTTGAAGATTATGCCAAGCGCAAAGGCTTGAGTGTAGCAGAAGTGGAAAGATGGTTGAGTCCGGTATTGGGGTATTAGTTTTTTTCAACACCATCACTTTCTTTGTAACACTTCCCTTATGGGTAGTAACATGAATAAAATAAGTGCCGCTTTCGAGAAGCGAAACCGTTTTGCTAAAGTTATCAATTTACTCTAAATCAATGTGAAAAAAAATAATTCAATGGTGGCAAATGCCGACAAGCTATGTAAGCTACTGAAAACAAAAATGCCGTGAAATGTGGGTTCACGGCATTAATTATAAATTAAAATAAATGTTTAGCTCAATCTGAATCTTATTGGAACTACATATTGCACTCTTACAGGTTTACCACGTTGTTTACCGGGCTTCCATGCGGGCATTTTTTTAACGTGGTTGAGCGCTGCTTCATTCAAAATTTTATCTGCACCACGAGCCACTTCTACATTGGTTACCTGTCCATTTTTGTCAATTACAAAACGAATATAAACCGTCCCTTCAATATCATTTTCACGGGCAATTGGCGGATAAGGTATTTGACTCAAATATTTTAGCAAACCTTCTTGTCCTCCGGGAAACTCGGGCATTTCTTCAACGATTTGAAAAATTTCATCTTCTTTAATTTTTTCTTCTTCAGCAGGAGCCGGAGGTGGTGGAGCTATTACTGTTTTTTCATCTACTTCTTCCATCACAATATTATCTTCTTCTTCGATAATTTCTTCATTTTCTACTACCTGAATTTCGGGCGGAGGAGGCGGAGGAGGCGGAGTAATTTCGCGTTGAGTTTGAGGCGCTTCTACTTCTAATTCGTCTTCAAGCGCAGACTGACCGAGGTCCATGATTTTTTTATCGTATTTGGTGTAGCTGAAAGCAGCAATAACAACAGCCAAAGAAAAAATTAAACCCACACGAATGAAGATGCTTTGATATTCGCGCAAATCTGCTTCGGGAAATTTTTTCATAAACAAGGTATTGGCTTCAGGATTGCTCTTGTTCGCGCTGATAATTTGTTCAGGATTTTTTCTATCGAAAAAGAATCGCGTGCCGAATACAATGGCAGCAATAATTCCGAAAAATGCCACCATAAGTAATACTACTGTTATCATCAGTTTATTTTTTTGGAGTAAACAAAGTTAAAAATAAAAAATCCTATTACACAACCTGCTGCATTTGCTATTATATCAAGCATGTCGAAATAGCGGTCGTTTTGCAAAATGGGTTGTAAAATTTCAATAACAACACCAAAAATAGTGCCTGCCAAAATAATGATAATTGGAATCCCGAATCGTTGTTTTTCAAATCCATATTGTTTTGCTACGCCTTGCATCATGAAAAAACACAATACCGCATAAAAAAAACATGAGCAAATTTGTCTATGCTGAAAATATCCCAGTAAGAAACAAATGGTATGTCTTTGCCCGGAATGAAAGACAAAATCGCAATAATCAGCGCCCAAATCAGCGAGCGGTACTGATACCTAAATAGCATTTGATTATGCTCCTACAAACTCACTGTAAGCACTGCTATCCATTAGCGAGTCAATTTCTGAAGGGTTTGCGATTTTTATTTTGAGCATCCAGCCTTCGCCATATGGGTCGCTATTGACCGATTCGGGAGTGTTGTCTAAGGCTGGATTGTTCTCCAAGGCTTCGCCCGAAACAGGCATAAACAAATCAGAAACGGTTTTAACCGCTTCTACGGTTCCGAATACATCGCCTTGCGCTAAAGTTTTGCCGAGCGTGTTAATGTCAACATAAACAATGTCGCCCAGTTCGCCTTGAGCAAAATCGGTGATGCCTACAAAAGCAAATTCACCTTCCACCCGAACCCATTCATGGTCTTTGGAATACTTTAAATTTTCAGGAAATTGCATGTCATTCTATTTTTCGCCAAAAATATGCTTTTTCGTGTTTGCACCCCGTTATTCAACTGTTTTTAAAAAATAAAAAATGTTCTGTTAAATAATTTGCCCTTGCTCGGCATATTGCTTAATGACTTTGTTTCGAGCCTTCAGCAGTTCCGTCATGTAATCCGATAGCACTAAACGGGTGAAAATTTTTCCAATAATACCATAGGAAGATTCGAACTCAAAAACATCTTACATGGTGGTGATGCCATGAGCATGGCTGAAATAGTGATGATGAATAAAATAGCTGAAAGCGCCTTTTATTTGTTCGTCTTTGAAATAATGTTGTCGCTCGAATGATGTAATTTTTGAAGTCAGCGTTTGTTTAATTCCGAAGTGAAAGGCTTCCCATGTAACCCATTCATTCTATTCTAAAAGCCCGCTGGTTTTGCCTGCTAAGGCTTTTTCACGGGTGGAAGCGGTAGAGCGCAGATGTAATTCCAAACTTCTCGACAGGTCAAAACAAATGTCAATGCTTGCTGCAATGCCGGTTTCTAATTCAATAACAGGCATGGTTAGAGCAACTTATTGTTAAATCAATAAAACACGTGGCGGTTGTCATCAATATCGGCAGATTTTTTCAGGGCTTCAAATAAAGCGCCTTCTACTCTGCTTTCAATGGGCGATTTTACCTGCTGTTTGTATAGGTTGTAATCAGAAACCTGTGGAGCAGGTGTTGTGTTGGTTACGTTCAAAACAAACACTCCATTTTCGCCTTTCACCGGCTCTGAAATATTGCCTGCGCTCAAGGAAAATGCTTTATTGGCTACCACCGGTTCCATACCGGCTCCGGGCAAAAAGTTATTGCTAAAATTAATGCCCCGCGCAGATTGTATTTCCACTCCCAAAGTGCCCGCCAACTGATTCAGAGAGCCGGCACCGACATCTTTCACTTTTTTCATGAGCATTTCTGCTTTCTTCTCTTTAATCACCTGAGGCTTTATTTCATCGCGAACGGCTGCAACGCTTGCCAAGCCTTCAGCCTGCACACTGCTCACTACGGCTACTACGTACTTGTCGTCCAGAGTAAATACTTTAGGAATATTGCTGTTTTTATCTTCAAAGGCCCATTTCACTATTTCTCTCGACACGCCCACGCCAAAAATATTATAATCATTGCGCTCTAATCGTGGCGCTTTTTTGATTTGGTCTTTCAATTCGCTTTCGCGGAATTTTTGAATACTGTTATTTGCTCCGGCAAATTTGCTGGCTTCAGAAAAAACTAACCTTTGAGTTTCCTGAGAAGCATTGATTTCGCGGGCAAGGAATGCTACTTTCACGCCTGTTTTAGAAGGTTTGGCTTGTGTAATTTGAACGATATGAATACCCTCGTTGGAAAGAGCTACAAAAACATCGCCTTGCTTGTTTTGATGAAACAATCCTTTGTCAATATTTTCGAATTTTTCACCGGGCTTTACTACGCCCCAGTTGCCACCGGTCATTGCAGTAGCCGGGTCTTTAGAAAATGCTGAAGCAAGGGCTGCAAATTCACCACCGTCTTCAATTACTTTTTTCAAAGAATCTGCTTGAATAAGCATTTGTTCTCTTTCTTCGAAACTCTTTGGAACCAAAAGAATATGTCTGGCTTCAACCGAATCGGGAATGATCTTGCGGTCTAATAATTTTGCAGCAATAAAATAATTTTCTTCCAAGTAAGGACCCACAATGGTTTCAGGGTCTATTCTAAAGAAAGTATCTGCCACAGAGCTTTCCAATTCTTCGAGAGTAAAGTATTTGTCTGTAAAAGGAAGGTCGGAAGTAAGCACAATAAAAATGGAATCATCTTCGGTAGTTTCAAAATTTTCTAACTGATTTTCGAGCCAGTTTAGTGCTTTGGCAGTGTCTTCAGCACTTGGAAACACATCAAAAGAAATAAATTCAACATTTCGGGTTTCGGTAGTTTGTTTAAACTTCCCTTTATTTTTATTGATATAGTTTTTGATGTCATCATCAGTAATCGAGACATCATTGTCAGATATTTCGGCATAAGCCAGATATACAAAGTCAAAATCAACCGATTTATTTTTCAGTTCATAATCTGTTTTAGCAAGCCATGTAGGCACATAAATACCTTTTTTAATAAGGTTATTGTATTTGGCTCGCAGGCGTTCTTCTTTAATAAATTTTTCAAAGTTTAACCAACGGTCGCGGGTATCGCCTGTTTCGTCATTATCCATGTTTTGAATAAACAACACTACCTGATTGGGGTCAAAACGATTGGTATTAGGGTCTGTGAAAGCCTGAACTACCGAAGGATGCGGATTGGGTCCTTGAATAAGGTCGTAGAGTTCTTCAGAGGTAACCAATATGCCCAGCTTTTGGTATTCCTTACCCATAATGTACTCGTTTAGTAGCTGACTCCAGGTTTGGTCGCGCAGCGAAAGAGAAGTCATTTCGTCCAAACTGGTTTGTTGCAGTTGGTTTTTATAGTTATCCAAATTGTCTTGATAACGTTTGTCGAAATCTTTAACCTCTATTGTATTGCCTTCAATCACCGCAAGATGTTTGGGAGTAAAGCTCAATAGTGAAGAATCGGAGTTGAGTGCGTCCATCAATAAAAAACTTACAATAGCCAAAGCAATAGCTCCAACCATCACCATCCCCAGTTTATTACGAATCTTGGAAATAACCGCCATATATTATTTTTTTGAAAAATTGAACTGCAAAATAAGCGCATTAGCCTGACAAATCAAAGGTGCAGCGAATTTTGTGAGGTTTCAGGTTTTTATTAAGAAATTGTTAAGCTAATTTTTTGCCACATGCAACCTTTTAGCCACAACGTCTGTCTATCGGAGAATTTGTGTAATGCCCTGCAGATAAAAACGGCATGGTTTTTAGTTGCAAAAGGTTGTTTTTATAATGGGATTTTTTCGATTTTCTGACGAAAGCAATCGTTTTTTTGACACACAACCAACTCTATGAAATTAAACAAGAAGCTTACGCTTCAAGAAGTTGCAGCTTTTTTAGACGTTCCTTACGTAGGAAATCCCGAAGCTGTTATTGCAGGAATCAATGTGGTTCACAAGGTTAAAACCGGAGAACTTACTTTCGTTGATTTTTCCAAATACTACACCAGAGCATTACAATCTGATGCCACGTTTATTCTTATTGATAAAGAAGTGGAGTGTCCCGAAGGTAAAAATCTATTGATTTCAGCCGACCCGTTCCGCGATTTTAACAGGCTTACTCAATGGTTTATGCCGTTTGAACCTGCTTGCAACACCATATCGCCTACTGCCGAAATTGGCGAAGGAACCATTCTTCAGCCGGGTGTATTTGTAGGCAATCATGTTAAAATCGGGAAGAACTGTATTATTCATGCTAATGTTTCTATTTGCGACCATACCGAAATTGGCGATAATGTGGTTATCAATCCCAATTCGGTTATAGGAGGCGATGCGTTCTTCTTTAAAAAACGTCAAAATGGACACATGTCATGGGACAAATTATTTTCTATCGGCAAAGTAGTTATTGAAGATGATGTAGAAATAGGCTCCTCCTGCACGATTGACCGCAGCGCTACCGACCAAACAATTATTGGCAAAGGCACCAAATTAGACAATATGGTGCATGTTGGGCACGGAACCGTAATAGGTAAAAACTGCCTGATTGCCGCACAGTGTGGCATAGCAGGAAAAACTATTTTGGAAGACGAAGTGATACTGTGGGGGCAAGTAGGCGTGAACAAAGAACTCATTTTGCGCAAAGGCTCCGTAGTGCTGGCAAAATCGGGTGTATCGAAAGATACTGAGCCGGGTAAAATATATTTTGGCGCTCCTGCCGAAGAAGCCCGCAAATATTGGCGCGATTGGGCAATGATGAAACGTTTGCCCGATTTGTTTGACCAACTATATAAACTTAATATTCTCAAAAGCAAAAAAGAAAAGGAATTGATGGAAGAGGAAAGTCCTCTTTAATTTTTCGAGATATTCCGACTAATATTCTTCAAACCTTCTTCTGTCTTTTTCTCCCAAAGGAAAAAAATAACGCATCACAATTCCGAAATAATCGCCTCGAACCGATGCCAATAAAGAACGCTGCTCAGGCTCGTTCACTTTATACACCACTTCGGTATTGTAGAGCTTAGTAACAAAAACATTGTAAGACAAGCCGAGATAGATAAACCCCGATTTTTCGGTGCGGTATTCAAATCCATAGTTGAAGGTGAAAGACGGAATTACCCAAAATCTTCTTGCCGAAAACTGAAAAACATCTTCATTGAATGAAGTAAGATTGGAAACGGGAAAATTCATGGCAGTTCCTATGCTGTTACACATCAGAAAGTTTTTTCCAAGATTTACATAGTATGTGGCAGCTATCGGAATTTCATAATTGATAATCCTCATGCGCAGGTCTTTGAGGTTCATGGAGTCAACAGTGGCATCTACCGAGAAATTTCGCCTGATTAATCCTAATCCGGTATGCAAAGTAAATTTTTTAGAAATTCCAAATTGTATCAAAGCATTGGCGGAATAGCCCGCTCTTGGAGCCACAGACACATCGAACCCGTTATTGTCTGTAAAACTTTGCGCTCTTATTCGAAACAAACTGCTCGGAACTATGGGCGACACCTGAACACCAAAAGCCACCGGCATTCTTTGCCGCGGGCGCTTGTCTTGTGCCGAAACATCAATTGTTTCAAAGAAAAAAATAATGAAGAGAAAAATCCGACAACTATTCATGTTGCACAAAAATGAACAATACCTTTCAGGTTAAAAAATGTTTTGGTGATTATAGGCAGAAAGGACAAAACAGGCGGCTTTTACCGATGTTTGGAATTTGTAATCATTAATTGTCTGAATCGCGGATTTTCGCAGAGGAACAGATTGCTTCGTCATTCAGCACACATGGCTATGGCATTCCTCGCAAAGACGAATGATTTAAAGTTGCGTCTTTGCCAACGAAGCGGAGCGGAGTGAAGCAATCTATTTCATCTGGCATATAGGCGTTGCTTTCACATTCCGTCAGCTAAAGCAGACGGCAATTTGATTTCGCTTTGATGGAAAGCTTTTCTCCAGCTTAAATAATCTTGAAAGTAATACCAAACGATACCAACTGTCCCGGGCGGAATCGCTGAATGGTTTGGTCTTTTGGGCTTCTGCGCTCTAATTTGCCATCGCCATTGCCGTCTTGCAGAAACAATACTTCGTTGTTCAGAATATCGGCAACGCCCGCCTGAATAATCCAGCGCTCACCCAAATTTTTAGAAACAGAAAGGTCTATCACATGGCGGGGCATATCGTAAATGTCGGGGTAGTTGTCGTAGCCTACAAACACAATGCGTTTGCCCACTACATTGTAAAGCAGATTCACCTGAAATCCTTTTTCTTCATTGTTGTAAAACAAGCCCGAATTGATGATGTAATTAGCTTGTCCCTGTAAAGGGCGATTGTCTGACTGACCAATGCTTGCCGCACCCAAAGAGATTTTACTTTTGATGATGGCTGCATTAAATCCTAACGATAAATCATTCAGGAATTTTGATGCGCCAAGAAAACCGAAGGTTTTACGAATTTCAAATTCAACACCTGCCGAATAGGCTTTGTCGGCATTGGCAAACGAAAAGTTTTTCGCCCCCAAGGAACCCGCACCGGGAAGAAATATGGTTTCGATAGGATTGTCGAAGTATTTGTAGAAGCCTGCCACGCTCACCACTTCGCCTCTCGATGGATAATATTCCAATCTCAAATCGGCATTATGAATAATCGGGGTTTGCAAATTGGGATTTCCTTTGCTGGTGAAGTTGAAATTGAAATCATAAAAACCGAAAGGAGCCAACTCTCTGAATTCGGGGCGGTTGGTAGTCATGCCGTAAGCGCCACGCACCAAAACTTTCTCGGTGAAATTGTATGTGGCATTTAAAGAAGGAAACACATTCAGAATAGGATTGCTCACTTCAATGGGCTGATTGGTAACATCGGCACTGGTGAGTTTCTGAATATTATTTTCTACACGAACTCCCGTAATAACATTAAAATTGGAAGTAATCGGCAAATTAAAACCCAAATAGCCTGCCGTAAGAAAATTACTTGCTTCATAATTATCGTTGGGGTTCGATTGCTCGTCAATTTTTATTCCGGTAGTCATGTTAATGTTTGTTTCATCAAACAAATCCCAAACGGTTCCGTCTCTCAGGGTTTGGTCGAATTGCGAAGAGCTGCTTTGCACATATCCGATATTGCGCGCGTTGAATGTGCGCGATTTGTATTCGGTAAAAATTCCGGCTTTTACAGTGGGTATGAAACGTGAATTTCCGAAGTTGACTTTTTGCGAAAAATTCAAAGCTCCTGTGGTTGAATTTTCTGTCATGTTGGAATAAAACCTTCCGAAGAATTCGGCTGCTGCCGCACCCACGGGCACATACAAACTGCGGGTATTGTTGGAGGTGTCTGCGGTAGAGCGGTATCTTTTATAATCGGGTTGTTCGCGGTAAGAAAAATTGCCGCCTACTACCCAATTGAAATTTGTTTTTCCATTATTAAAATCGTGGTTGCCCAAAATCTGTCCCGAATAAATACCTCTGTAAACCTGGTCGTAAGATGCATTATCTAAAATCACGAGCGATTCATAATTGGGTCCTGTTCGGTTTACAAATTGTGAGGTAGAATTTTGATTATAAAGGTTTTTAAATTCTATGCGATGATTGGTTTTGAATTTGAAAGCCCAGTTGTGCATAATGCCCACACGAATATTGTTGTTAAACTGCTGGTCGTTGTATAGGTAAATCGGGTCGGGCATGTCGGAAACTTCGTTATACACATTATAGTCTGAGCGGGTAATGCCGAAGGTTGTTCTGCTGTTGCTGTAATTCACTCCGGTTACGTTGCCTATCTCCACTTTCTTTTTGCTTTTAATGCGGAAACTTCCGTTCACCGAAAAACGCTGGTCGGGAATGGCATTGGTGTTTACAGGCTCCCATAAGTTTTTCAGCGACTTTCCTGTCTCTTCCAATTCTGAAGCTGAATTAATTCTTCTGATGTCTTCGGGAAATTCTTCGGGCAAACTATAAAACCCGTTGTTGAATCCCGTCCAATACATGCCATCTCTTTGTTGTTGAGTGAAATTTTTAAATGTAGTGCCCTGACGATACTGTGTGGTATAATTCACCGTAAGACTGTTTTCATCGGGAATACTGCGCGTATATATTTTCACCACACCGCCTGCAAACTCAGCGGGAATTTCTGCCGAAGGACTTTTATAAACCATCATGCGCTCTAACTGTGCGCTCGGAATAATATCGAAAGCGAAAGACTTCACATCGGTTTCGACACTGGGTGCAAACACATCGTGCAGCATCACCGGATTGTAGCGCGAACTCAATCCGCGAATGTTTACAAAACTTCCGTTGGAAATAGTAATGCCCGGAATTCTGCGCACTACTTGTGAAGCATCGCGGTCTAATGTTTTACCGATTAATTGTGCAGAAATACCGCTCACCACCATTTCGGCTTTTTTCACATCGAGCATCACCGAGCTTTCGGTATTGGTAACTTTCGATGTAACAATTATTACTTCGTCAATTTTAATATCATCGTCAGCCATCAAAGCGATATTTTGCGTGGTGGTTTTTCCATCCACTACCACTACTCCTGTGATTTCCATTTTTTTGTAGCCGAGATAACTCACCTGAAGCGAATAGGTACCGGGTTCTACATCTTCAATAATATAATTGCCATCTATATCGGTGGCAGCGCCTTTGGCAGTTCCGCTGATGACAACGGCTGCGCCAATCACCATTTCGCCATTGTTTTTGTCTATAACTTTACCCGAAATTTTTCCGGTTTGTGCCATTGCCTGAAGACTCAAAACCGTGAGCAAACAGGTTAATATTCTTTTAAGAATCATGTTTCTTAACATTTCAACTGCAAAGCTACTTTCGTGTATCTCTTAGGAGTGTTAAGGCACTGTTAATGATTAATTAACAATAATGTGTTGTGTTTTGCCCGTATATAATATGTATGGTAGATTTGCCAAAATCATTTGCTCATGAAAGTTTTCAACTGCTTATGGCTTTTCGCTTTTATTACAATTACCGGCTTCAGTTCTTGCAAAAAGAAATGTTACGAGTGTGTTAAGAAATGTGGTGCTTGCACTAAGGGTTCACAATCGGTTTCGGGCTGCGAGGGTGATTCTTATCTGCAAGGGCAATCTATAGATACATGGAAAATTTGGCTCGAAGCCGATGGCTGGACTTGCGCCTATAATAATATTGTGGAGGACGATGTGTGTGGCGCAGAAGACAAGAAAACTTTCGAGAATCAGTTTTATGTGTGTAAGAGTCAATAAAGTTACTCTTCTGAATTTCAAAATCATTTCGCATTAAAAACATTCATGGTGCGCTCCAAGCCTATAGCGCCAAAACTTTTTATGGCTTCAATGGCAATATCCATTCGTTCTGTTAACAGTAATTTTTCTTCGGCATTCCATGCTCCTAAAACATAATTTACTTGCTTGCCTTTGGAAAACTCATTGCCTACTCCAAAACGCAGGCGCGGATATTCGTTGGAGGCAAGGTTGACAGAAATATCTTTCAAACCGTTATGACCGCCATCGCTGCCTTTGGCTCTGATGCGAATTTTTCCGAAAGGGAGCGCAATATCGTCTGTAACTACCAATACATTGGAAGCCTTTATTTTTTCGGCAATCATCCAATATTTTAGGGCTTTTCCGCTCAGGTTCATGTAGGTGGCGGGTTTAATGAAAATAAAAGTTTTGCCTTTGTGCTTCCACTCGGCAACAGAGGCAAGCCGGTCTGTTTTGAAAGTGAAATTTTCCTGCAATGAAAAACGGTCTAATATCTGAAACCCGATATTATGTCTGGTGTTCTCATATTCAACCCCGATGTTTCCGAGTCCTGCAATAAGATATTTCAATAGTTAAGTTTTTGACGCAGCAAACTTAGGAATTAACATCGTTTGAAAGAATTGCAAATCACATACTTGCTTTTATCTTGTTCCATAAGTAATGGAAACAATTTGCCCACAATCGTTGAAAATATATTTTTTGCAGTCAACTTTGGTTTGGCGCTTCTTTGCGATTTTTGTGCTCCAAGTAAAGTATTCGACAAATGTTCAACCTTCAGGATTTAAAGTTTATCAATCAACAAGACACCCGCTCGGGATTTGGTGCAGGCATTTATGAATTGGGAAAAACCAATCCGAATGTATTAGCGCTATGTGCTGATTTGGCAGGCTCGCTGAAGCTCGACAAGTTTATAGAGCATTTTCCTGAAAGATATTTTCAATGTGGCGTAGCGGAAGCTAATATGATGGGTGTGGCGGCAGGATTAACTATTGGAGGCAAAATTCCTTTTGCCACTACATTCGCCAACTTTGCTACCGGCAGAGTGTATGACCAAGTCAGACAATCTATTGCCTATTCGGGCAAAAATGTAAAAATAGCCGCTTCTCATGCAGGGCTTACTTTGGGCGAAGATGGCGCTACACATCAAATACTTGAAGACATCGGCTTAATGCGCATGTTGCCCGGCATGACCGTTATCAACCCTTGCGATTTTAATCAAACTAAAGCCGCTACATTGGCAGTGGCTGCTCATGTGGGTCCGGTTTATTTGCGCTTCGGAAGACCTAAAGTGCCGAATTTTATTCCCGAAGATTTACCTTTCGAAATCGGCAAAGCATTAATGCTTCACGAAGGAACCGATGTAACCATTATTGCCACCGGACATTTAGTTTGGAAAGCATTAGAAGCAGGAAAAATTTTATCTGAAAAAGGTTATTCGCCCGAAATCATCAACATACACACTATTAAACCTTTAGACGAAGAAGCCATTTTAAAATCGGTAGCAAAAACCCGTTGTTTAGTTACTGCCGAAGAGCACAATCGCTATGGAGGTTTGGGCGAAATGGTTGCTCAATTGCTTACCACTAAATTTCCTGCGCATCAAGAGTTTGTTGCAGTAAACGATAGCTTTGGCGAAAGCGGCAAGCCCGAAGAACTGATGGCAAAATATCATATAGACACTCCCGACATTGTTGCTGCTGTCGAAAAAGTGATGGCAAGAAAATAAAGTCTTAATTAGTATAGCTCATAGCCCATTACAGCCCACGGTTTAAACCGTGGGCTGTAATGGGCTATTAAGGGATGTATAAGGTAAATGAACCCGCTCTCCCATATATTTGCGGTTCGCAGATATGCTTAAAATAT
>CAZFFP010000072.1:5750-19697 GCA_964518215.1 uncultured Chitinophagaceae bacterium | reverse complement strand
AAGATTTTGCTGAAGGCATTTATATTCTGCAACTCAGAAACTTAAATGCTATTATCAAAGCAAGACAGTTTGTTGTTATTAAGTGATTTTAAACAAAAAGGGCAGCATTAAAATGCTGCCCTTTTAATTTGTAGTTTATGCGTAGATTATTCATGATGTCATTCCTATTTATAATTTTTTTTAGAGGAATGGCTCAAAATTATTTTAATAGAACCTACGACACTCAAAATATTCATAACGGATTTATTCATTCTATTCCATTATCCAATGGGATGTTTTTTGGCACAGGAACTTCATGGTCATCATTTGGTGCAAGTATAGATTATCTTTCAAACATTTTGATTGATGAAACAGGAAGTCAAGTATGGTCAAAATTAGATTTTGCTAGGACAGATGGAGGTATAGTTGCAGGATTTGCCGCTTTAGAAGATATTGACAAAATATTAATAACAGGACCAACAGCTGATATAACTGAAGGAGGGCAAGATATTTTTTTATATGCCATCAACTTGCATGGGGATTCACTTTGGTATCAGAATTTAGATGCAGGATTTAATGATGTTTCTAGAAATATATTAAAAGAAATTGACGGAGGATATTTAGTGTTGGGCTATTATTATCTTGGTGATTTTGATTCTTCAAGAATAATCATAATTAAAACAGATTCTCTTGGTAACAAAATTTGGCAACAGGAATACGGACAATCCAACAGCTACAATTTTGCTTATGATTGGAAAAGAACAAATGATAAGGGTTTAATTATCACAGGAGATAGGAATGACAATAACAATCAGAATAGAAATTTTTTGTTGATGAAAATTGATAGCAATTTTAATGAAGAATGGTCTAAAAGTTATGATGGTGGTTTTTTTGAAGTGCCTGGAGTTCATTCTAGTTTAGCCAATTTGCCCGATGGTTTTATTATAGTGGGGCAACAGGAATATTTCGCTGTTTCATCCGGCACCCACAGAACTAAAAGCTATATTATTAAAACCGATAAACAGGGCAACTTACAATGGCAAAAATTAAATAACTCACAATACATGAACGAGGGCTATAGGGGTATTGTGCAAAGTGCGCTCAACGAATACACTTTGGTGGGATTCACTTCCATTGACTCGGGTCCCGATGCAAAAGTGAGGTGTCTATTGGCAAAAATGGATTCATCGGGAAATATCTTTTGGCAAAGAGAGTATAACCATTATAATGGAAATGATTTAGACCACGTTTATTCGAGTATGATCTCGCTTTCTGATAATGGCGATTATATTATTTCCGGGTATGTTTTATATTCAGGGCCATTCTATAATGACGCATGGCTAATGCGCACCGACAGTTGCGGCTACACGGAAGGGGATGAAAGCACAGCCATAATAAGCATTGTGCAAACGCAGCAGCAAAGTATTTCATTAAGCAGCATTAATAGTATCTATTGCGATTTACGTTGGTTCTTTGGCGATGGAGATTCTACAACAATAAACAACCCCACCCATACCTACAGCGATACGGGAACTTATACCATAACCCTCATCACCAGAGCAGGTAATGATTATGATACTGCTTATATTACTATTGAAGTAACAGACACGGGCATTATCACCAACACCATGCAAACAGAAATAAAAATTGCTTTCAACATTATGCCCAACCCTGCCAGCAATTTCCTAATTTTAAAAGGAGATATATCCCCCTTGTATGAGCAAATAACATTTACGGTGTATGATATAGTTGGCAAAGAAATACTGCAACAAAAATATCGGCAAGGGCAAATATTAGAGCAAATTAACGTAAGCCAATGGGCAAGGGGCATGTATAGTTATAGAGTAACTGCCAACGGTAAATTGCTGAAGGCGGGGAAGGTAATAGTTGAACGTTAAAACCAAATATTTATGAATCACTTAAAACTTTTGGTTATGATTTTGTTTCTTCAATCTGAATTGATTTATGCTAAAAACTATTATCGCACTCATGCCGATGACTATAGAACCCAATTTGCCCAAAACAGCAAAGACCGCGCAAGCAAAGAACTATTGGCAAGCTATCAGGGCTACGAACAATTGGTGAGCAATGAAATTACGGCTCAATTGCTAAGCAGCAATACCGATACGGCAATACTGTATTTAGAAAGCAGTGATTTATTAGAAGATAAAAAATTGCTTGCCGAGCTATATTTAGGTAAAGGCGAAATAAGTAAGTGCAGGCAATTGCTGAATGAAATTAAAACCCAGACAGGATTAACGAAAAGCGTTTTACTGCATTTAGCCGATGAAAAACAATATGCTGATGAAAACGCAGAATTTGTTGAGTTGATACAATTAGCAGTCGGCATTATTGAAAGTGGCAGAAACATAAGCGAAGCTACTGCTGCTGAAATAGCCGCTATAGAGCAGCTTACCACTACTGCTACCGCCAATGCCCCTAAAGCATGTGCTTACCTGAAACAAGCCACCGGCAGAGAGTGCAGTTTTGACGTGTTGCCTTATGAGCCAACAATGGAAGAAAAACAACAACGCATGGCAATACCGGACTATGAAAGTGAGAGTATTGAGTTGCTGGCTTATCCAAATCCTGCCAATGATTATCTGAACATAACTGCTTTTATCCCTGAAAATTTCGGTGATGCATCTCTTTTAGTTTACGATATACAAGGGAAACAGAGCGCATTTATTTCTTTATCTGACAAACTCAACCAAATACAGTTAAATACCTCATCTTATTCTAATGGAATTTATTTTTTGAATCTCAGAAAACCACCTGCTTTGCAGGTGGTAATGTTCTGAAGGCTATGCCGTAAATTTAGGGTATGGGTAGTAAATATAAAAAACTGTCACATGTTGTCTATAAATGCGATTATCACATTGTATGGACACCAAAATATAGATACAGAGTGTTGTTTGGAGAGATAAAGCATTTGGTCGAACAAGATATCAAAATGCTGTGCGAGTGGAAGGGTTCAGAGATAATAGAAATGAATGTTCAAGTCGATCATGTTCATATTGTTGTGTCGATTCCCCCGAAAGTATCTGTATCGGCCTTGATGGGGACATTAAAAGGTAAGCTTGCGATCAAACTATTCAAGACGTATCCAAAGTTAAAACAGAAACCCTACTGGGGGAACCACTTTTGGTCTAGAGGGTATTTTGTGAACACTGTAGGGATAGATGAAGATATGATAAGAAGATATGTGAAGTACCAAGAAGGAGAGGACAAGAAGGAAGAGACGCAAGGTCGGGACTTCGATATGTTTGAATCGTAGGAACCTTGAGGGCTTTGCCCTCATCTTTTTACAAAATCCACCTTCTTAGAAGGTGGTTGTTTAATTTTTAAAAATTACTTCTCAACAAGATGTAAAAACTATTAGGATAACAATTCAAAATTGATTTAATTATCTAACAAACCTGCATTACAGCATTTGCTGTAATGCAGGTTCAATTGTTTTATTATGAGATATGTTGTTTTAATGATTGTAGTTATAATAGTAAATTACTTCAATGTAAATTCTCAAAATTATTTTAATAGAATTTATGATGAACAAAATATGTATAATGGTTTCATCTCATCAATAATTTCCGGCAGTAATGTTTTTAGTGTCGGTGAAAGTTTTGACCCCGACCTTTATGTTTATTTATCATTAATTGATTCTTTAGGCAATGAAATCTGGTCCCAAAACACTTTACATAACCCTAATGGTATATCTGCGGGTTTTGGCGTGTTAGAAACCAAAGATTATTTTATTATCACAGGACCAACTTATGATTCAATAGAAATGGCACAAGACATCTATCTATATGCCATTACTAAACAAGGAGATTCTGTTTGGTATCAGAATTTAGATGCAGGATTTAATGACAGAGGCATACAAATAATGTTAGATAAGGATAGCGGCTTCTTGGTTTTGGGTTATTATTATTTAGGCGATTATGATTCTTCAAGAATTGTCATAATAAAAACCGATTCATTGGGGAATAAACTATGGCAAAAAAATTACGGGCAACCAAATAGCTACAATTTTGCCTATAATTTTTTCAGAACTACTGATGGCGGTTTAATTCTTTCGGGCGAAAGAAATGATAACAATAATACTAACCCTAATTTATGTTTGCTGAAATTAGACAGCTTGTATGATGTTGAGTGGCATCATAGCTATGATTTTGGTTTTGAAGAATATCAAGGATATGCGGGCTCACTATTAATAAGAAATCTAAAATACATGTTAGTAGGGATTCAATCATATTCATTAAGTCCTTCTAAATATAGAGGAATATTATTGGAAACAGATTTAAATGGAAATAATATATGGGATACATTGATTGGTTATATAGATAAAAATGTGGCACTATTAAATATTATTGACAATACGCCAAATGATTTTGTAATGTTGGGAGCCATCAGAGATAATCCACCTGCGACCAACGGCAAAGCACTATTAATTAAAATGGACAATAACAAAAATATTATTTGGCAAAGAGAAATTGCACATTATGATGATAGTAGATTTCAAGACTGTTATGCAACAACACTATTAAAAACAGATGATAGTGATTTGATTTTCAGTGGTTATATTTTACATCAATCTACCACCCGCAATGATGCTTGGCTCGTAAAAACCGACAGTTGCGGCTACACCGAAGGCGATGTGAGCATAGCACAAATACAATTGGTAAGCATACAAGACAGCACTGTAACATTAAACAATAGCAGCCCGCAATATTGTAAATGGCAATGGTATTTCGGCAATGGAGATAGTAGCAGCATCAGGCATCCCCAATACACTTACAGCGATACCGGCACTTATACCATTATGCTCGTAACACAGGCAGGCAACGAGAAAGATACGGCATATCTTACCATTCATATTGGCGATACAGTGGTAAGCAGTCCGCAACTAACCGCTATCAGTCCACAACTAAAACTATATCCCAATCCTGCCACTCAGTATATCATACTGTCGGGGTTTATTCCGCAGGAAACAGGCAAAGCAGTTTTAGAATTTTACGATATGCAAGGAAAACTCGTAAAACAAGAACCGTTGGAGCAAGGAGCCATCAACCGCAGCATCGGCATCAGAGAATTTTCACAAGGCGTGTATGCTTATAAGGTATTCAGCCGCGAGAAAATGATTGCCACGGGAAGGATATTTATTGAGCCGTAATTAATCCTATAAAAAGACTAAGACTGCTCTCTGTAATTCATTGGTTCTGAAGTGTCTTCGGGTAAATTCAGACTTTCTCTGCCACGAGAATTTTGCTCGGCAAGTGCCCAGTTGTCGGTAGCGGTAGTTTGCAGCCAAGTATCTCCAGATTGTCTGAAGACCTGAGCCGATATACCGAATATTTCTATAAACTGCTGTTCCATTTCGCTCACTTTCATCAGCCCGTTGATATTCATCACGCCTTTTTTGTTGCTGCCTATGGCATTCCCGAAAGTAATATTTACCGGCAATTGGTCTTTTTTGTGAGAACCTTCGCCCGGCTCGTGAGTGGTTTTGTAAAACTCTACTTTCAAATGAGGAAAACGTTTGGCAAATTCTTCCTGAAAATCTGCAATGGTAGTTACTTCTGTTATTTTTATAATCATGTTTGGTGGGTTTTGGGAAATTGATAACGGCAAAGGTATTTTGGTTTCAACATAAAGTAAATGACTTTCGTCAATAACTTCTATTTACCAATAACACCCCTCGAAATCACAATACGCTGCACTTCAGAAGTACCCTCGTAAATCTGTGTGATTTTGGCATCGCGCATCAATCGTTCCACGTGATATTCTTTTACATAGCCATAACCGCCATGCACTTGCACAGCTTCTACAGTAGTGCGCATGGCGACTTCGCTGGCAAATACTTTTGCTTTGGCGCTGCTGAGGCTGTAATCTAAGCCGTTGTCTTTTTCCCACGCAGCCTTGTAAATAAGCAGGCGTGCCGCTTCAATCTGCGTAGCCATATCGGCTAATTTGAATTGTATAATCTGGTGTTTGGAAATTTCTTTTCCGAAGGCTTTTCTTTCTTTAGAATATTGCAGCGCCAATTCATAAGCTCCGTTTGCGATACCCAAGGCTTGTGCGGCAATACCTATTCTTCCGCCATCAAGTGTTTTCATAGCAAACTTGAATCCGAAGCCGTCATCGCCAATGCGGTTTTCTTTCGGCACTATTACATCCTGAAACATAATCTGATGCGTATCGCTGGCGCGAATACCCAACTTGTTTTCTTTTTGTCCCAATGAAATGCCGGGCGATTTGGCATCTACAATCAGAACATTTATACCCCGATGTTTGAGTTCGGGATTGGTTTGTGCAATCACGAGATACACCGCTGCTGTGCCACCGTTGGTTATCCAGTTTTTGGTGCCGTTGAGCACATAGTGGTCGCCTTTGTCAACGGCTGTAGTGCGCTGCGAAGTGGCATCGCTGCCGGCTTCCGGCTCGCTCAGGCAGAATGCGCCAATAATTTCGCCTTTAGCCAAAGGAGCAAGATATTTTTGTTTTTGCTCTTCGGTTCCATAGGCTTCTAAACCCCAACAAACCAAAGAATTGTTTACCGACATAATCACCGATGTAGAAGCATCCACTTTTGAAATTTCTTCCATTGCCAACACATAAGAAATAGTGTCTAATCCGCTGCCACCGTATTTCGGGTCCACCATCATTCCAAGAAAACCAAGTTCTGCCAATCCTTTTACCTGTTCAGTAGGGTAGCTCATTTTTTCATCGCGCTCAATTACTCCGGGTTTGCAAACATTTTGCGCAAAATCTCTGGCGGCTTTCTGAATCATCTGTTGTTCTTCGGTATGTTCAAAGTGCATATAATGTGGGTTGTTTGAATAATGATAAATTCTTCTGATTGGGGGCGTAAAAATAAGGAATGATGCAATTAGATTAGAAAATGATTGTTCAATGAATAAGTAGTGACTCAAAAATCATTTTATTCATTCGCTTTATTTTCATCTCAGGCATTGTAACTTTAAGCATTGTTTTTTAGAACCTTAAGTGAAAAATGTCTTCCTACTTCGCAAGTAATATATGGCAGTTAGGTTTGTTTGTAATGGCGTTTCTGATAGCCCGCTACACCATTATTGCAGGTGCGGCATGGTTGGTTTGGTATAAAATAAACCGCGAAAAGTGGGCATACAAAAAAATTCAGCCGCGCTTTCCTCTCAAAAAAGATTATCTGCGCGAAATAGGGTTTTCGCTGGGTACATTCATCGTTTTTGCGCTCATGATAATGATAGTTTTTTCTGAGCCGGTGAAACCCTACACATGGATGTATCGGGACATATCGGAATACGGTTGGGTGTATTTTGTTTTTTCAATTTTCGTAATGCTGGTGTTGCACGACACCTATTTTTACTGGACACACCGTATCATGCATCATCCTGTCTTGTTCAATACTATGCATTTGGTGCATCACCGTTCGGTGAATCCAACGCCTTGGGCATCATTCAGTTTTCATCCTACCGAATCATTAATAGAATTCAGTGTGCTGCTGATTTTTATTTTCGGATTCCCTACACACCGATTAGCCATCATGACTTTTCTGCTCTTGATGACCGTCATAAATGTTTATGGGCATTTGGGTTTTGAATTGTTTCCGAAAGGTTTCAACAAACATTTTATAGGCAAATGGATAAACACATCGGTGAGCCACAACATGCACCACCGCTATTTCAAAGGCAATTACAGCCTGTATTTCACTTGGTGGGACCGATGGATGGGAACCCTGCATCCGGAGTATGACAAACAATTTGATGAAGCAGTATCCAAATCAAAACCAGTTGAGGCAAGTGTATAGAGTTTTCATTTTCGTATGTGCAGCGCTTGTGTCGTGCAGTCGCCCGATAAAAGATTTAAGCATTTTGCATCGGGGCGAAAATATTTCAATGTCTGAATCGAAAATTTCCGACAGCCTTGAAATAAGATTTAACGGAGTGGTAAGTTTCGCTTTTTCATATAAAGGCAACACACTGTTGACCGACCCTTTTGTTTCAAACCCTCCGGCAAAAAATGTGTTATTCGGAAAAATTCGCCCGGATTCAGTATTGATAGCAAAATATTTTTCCGAAGAAATTCTAATGCAAACAAAAATGACTGTTATTGGTCATGCACATTACGACCATTTACTCGATTTGCCTCCATTGCTGAAGCTCATTCCTTCCGAAGCAAAAATTTGCGGAAGCAATACCACCAAACATATTTTAGCAGCCGTTCAGCCCCGGCAACAACTTATTGCCTGCAACGACATAGCCGGCACGGTAAATACTTTTGGAACATGGATTTATAGTGCTGACAGTTCCATGCGTGCAATGCCATTGCTCAACGGACATCCGCCTCATTTCATGGGCATTACTTTGTATGCGGGTTCTTACAAAGAAGACCTGAATGAAATCCCTTTGAAAACCAAAAAGTGGAAGTGCGGGCAGCCGCTTTCCTATGTTGTAGATTTTTTAGAAAACGAAAAGCCGGTGTTTCGTTTGTTTTATCAATCATCTGCCGCTCATGACGATTTAGGCTTGTTTCCCGAATCGCTTTTGAAAGAAAAATCTGTAGATGTTGCCGTACTGTCTATTGCCGTTAAAGGAAAAAAAATTGATTACCAACTGAATGCTTTAGAATATGTAAAACCGAAAATCACTTTTCTGGCACATTGGGATAAATTTATTGGCGAACTGAATCATGAAAAACCTAAAGGAGTGCCGAAAGCCAAAGTGGATGATATTTATAAAATCGTTTCTGAAAAGTTCAAAAATGAAATGCACACCATATTGCCCTTGCCGGGAAGTGTGTTTACTGTAGTGCCCGATTAATTCCTAATTTCGCCCCTGCATCCGAAAGTATTGAAAAAAACATATTTCATATCAGATATTCATTTGGGCTTTCCGAATGAAACAGAAAGCCGTCAGCGAGAAAAGCTACTCCTACAATGGTTTGATATGGCAGCGAAAGATGCCGAGTGTATTTACATCGTAGGCGACTTGTTCGATTTTTGGTTTGAATATAAGCGCTCTGTTCCCAAAGGTTTCACGCGCATTCTTGGCAAACTTGCCGAACTTACCGATGCGGGTTTATCCATTATTTTTTTCACGGGCAATCACGACTTGTGGATGTCGGGCTATTTTGAAAACGAATTGCATATTCCCGTGTTGCGGCAACCTATCAGCAAAGAAATTCAAGGCAGAAGATTTTTTATTGGTCATGGCGATGGTTTAGGTCCGGGCGATTACGGCTTTAAGGTGATGAAGAAAATTTTTACCAATCGGTTTTGCCAAAGCCTGTTTCGCTGGCTGCATCCTGATGTGGGTATTGCTTTGGCACACTTTTGGTCGAAGCGCAGCCGCTATGCCAATGGCTTGCTCGAAGAATATAAAGGAAGCGAAAACGAATGGTTGTTGATTTATTCTAAAGAAAAACAACAACAACAACCGCACGATTTTTATATTTTCGGACACCGGCATTTGCCTTTGGACATAAGCATTGAACCCAATTCAAGATATATTAACTTAGGCGATTGGTTGAACTACAACAGCTATGCAGTATTTGACGGACACAACATACAGTTACTTTCTTTCACGAATCATCCGCAGGTTCCCTTGCGTGTGGACCATTAATTTTTTATTGCTACTGCTTCTTCAATTTTCATTTTCAGCTTCAGCGCAGCAATACAAATTGGTGAAAGAAATTCCTGTGAAAGGACGCTATCTGAAAGTTGATAATTTCGGAAATACCTATATCGTCAATCACAAAAACGAGTTACATAAATTTCAATCTGATGGAACGGCTTTACAGTTTTACGGAGAAATAAGATTTGGCAAAGTGGGGCATATTGATGTGAGCAATCCGATGAAACCATTAGTATATTTTCCCAGCTTCAACACCATCAGAATATTAGATGTAACACTTTCAGATAAGGGAGTGGTGAATCTCATGGAACTTGGCTTCGACCGCGTAAACGCCATGTGTCTCTCGCTCGACAACAATATCTGGATTTATGATGAGATTACTTTCCGCCTGAAAAAAATTAACGATAAACTCGAAATTATCAATCAGAGCGAAGACCTCACCACTTTGTTGCAGGCATCTGTAAAGCCCAATTTTATCATCGAAAAAGACAATCAGCTTTTTGTGAACGACCCCGATATAGGTATTCTGGTTTTCGATGTATATGCTACTTACAATAAAACTATTCCTATTAAGGATATCAAAGAATTTCAGAAAATCAAAGACTTTATTTATTACTACATAGGCAATCAGTTTTTTGCTTTCAACATGAAAACCCTCGATACTGCCGAAATTCCTTTACCCGAGTTTATAGGGGAGCTGCAATCGGTAAAAATTGAAAACGGTTTGCTCAGCATTCTCACCAATACCTCGCTGCTGATTTATTCATTTTAGAATTTTATACAAGGATTTCTTACTTAAATCGGTCCGTGTCTTGCCCCTTAACACGCCTTAACAAAATAATTCATGGAAACTTTGCAAAAGATTTGCGTTTCCAAAGTTTTTGATTTTACCTTTGCGCGCGAATTATGGAATTACAGGAAAAAATATTTGCCAAAGCTGAAGAATTGTTTCTCAAATACGGAGTGCGCAGCGTTACCATGGACGACCTCGCTTCTGAATTGGGCGCTTCTAAAAAAACCCTCTATCAGTTTGCCAAAAACAAAGAAGAACTGATTTATAAAACTCTCGAAAATCATTTCGGCAGTGAAAAAGCTTTTTGCTGTGGCATTACCAATGCCAACCAAAACGCCATTGACGAACTGCTTTCCATAGGGCGACACCTCATAGAACAGTTGCAGGGAATGAATCCTATGCTCATGTTCGAGTTGAAAAAATACTACCCGAAAGCCTATCGCTTGATGGAAGACTACAGGATGGGTTTTATTTTTCAAACCGTAGCTAACAACATGAAAAAAGGCATTAAAGATGGCTTATATCGAAAAGATGTGAAGCCCGATATTATCGCTAAAATTTATGTGGCACGAACCGATATTTTATTCGATACCAATATTTTTCCACCTAAAGAATACAATTGGGTAGATGTGTATCGCGAAGTGCTGATTTATCATATCAGAGGCATCGCTTCTGAAAAAGGAATTGATTACCTGACTGAAAACATTAAAACCATCCGATGAAAACTTTAAACGCATCAATAGTTTCCATATTCGCTGTAATCATAATGTCGAGCCTATCTGCAATGGCGCAGGTAAGTTCCCAAACCGAATCAGAACTGATGCGGTTTTCATTGCAACAAGCACAGGAATATGCCGTGAAAAATGCCAATGCTGCCAAGAATGCCGACCTCAACGCTAAAATTGCTAAAAAGAAAACATTGGAAATTATTACAGAAGGCTTGCCACAGGTAAGCGCTTCTCTTAATTACCAATATAATTTTCATATTCAACAAAGTGTAATTCCGGCAGGGACTTTTGGTCCGCAGCAGGTGAATGATGAAGCAGTAAAATTCGGAGTTCCATTTAACGCCACAGCCGAATTGTATATGCAACAGCTTATTGTAGATGGGAGATATTTTTTAGGATTGAAAGCTAATAAAGCTATTGTTGCCGTTTCTGAACAACAAATTGAAATGACAGCTATTGAAATAAAGAACGAGGTTACTAAATCATATTTCGCAACTCTTGTTGCTCAGGAATCAGAGGAAATATTTGGCAAAAGCTATGAAACAGTTGAAAAAATACTGAATGAAACAGAAGCATTCTATAAGTCGGGGCTTGTAGAAGAACTTGATGTTGACAGATTAAAGGTTTCGCTGAACATAATTGGTTCTCAATTAAAGAATGCAAGACTTCAGAGTCAACTCGCCAAAAATTTTCTGAAATATCAGATGGGATTAGCTTTTGAAACCGAAATTGAGTTAACTGATAAAATTGAACCTTTATTATTTACAGACATTTCAGAAGAGGAAATAATGCAATTTAACCCTAAAGACAGAGTTGAATTCAGATTGCTGGCAACGCAGTATGATTTAAGGGGGTATGATGCTAAACAATTTGCTTTAGGTTATCTTCCTTCGCTTTATGGGACATTTAGATATGGAAGAAATACTTTCAGAAGTGAAGACGGAAATGTTTTTAGAAACGACTTTAATGATGAGTGGTTTTTGTTTGGAGTTTGGGGAGTTAGTCTTCAGGTGCCAATATTTGACGCATTCAGAAAAGGATTTCAATACCAACAAAAGAAATTAGAACAACTCCAGATTAAGAATAATCTCGAAAACTTCCAAAACCAATCTAAGGTTCAAGTTGGAAACGCTTATTTGACTTTTCAAACAACTTACGAAAATTATAAAAATCAAAAAGCCAATTTTGATTTAGCCAACAAAATCAGCAATATAGTTCAGGTGAAATACAAAAATGGAGTTGCCGGTAGTGTCGAAGTAGCTCAAGCTGAGTCATCATTAATACAGGCGCAGGGCGAGTTGATTCAGGCAACATATAATTTACTTTCAGCTAAAACCGACCTTGATAAAGCCCTCGGCAAAATCAAATAACCATTCCACTAAAATATTTTTCAAAACATGAACCCATATAAACATATACCACACATGAAAACGCAATTATGGCTGATGTTGGCTGTTACGATGCTCATCATCGCCTGCAACAATGAAGACAAAAATTCGCTCGAAGCCAAAAAAAATGAATTGGTTAAACTCGAAAAAAAGGCAGACGACCTTCATTTTAAAATAAAAGAACTCAGAACCGAAATAGAAAAACTCGACACTGCCAACTACCAACCCGAAACCGGAAAATTGGTAAATGTAGAGCCGCTCGAAATCAGTCATTTCAGACATTTCATAGAGATGCAGGGTAATGCACAATCGAAAGAAAATGTATTGATTCTGCCGGAAGCCAGCGGTGTAGTGAAACAGATTTTAGTTTCTGAAGGACAAAATGTTTCTAAAGGTCAAACGCTCATGGTAATTGATGATGAACTCATTACCAAACAATTGGACGAATTGAAAACCCAATACGATTTGGCGCTTACAATTTTCAATAAACAACAATCATTATGGGACCAAAACATCGGCTCAGAAGTGCAGTTTCTCGAAGCAAAGAATCGAAAAGAAACTTTAGAAAAAACAATAGACCGCATCGAATCGCAATTGGCAAAATTCAGGGTGCAGTCGCCCATTAACGGAACCGTAGATGAAATTCTGATTAACACAGGCGAGTTGGCAAGTCCCGGTCGTCAGGTGATTCGCGTGGTGAATCTCGAAGAAATTCAGATTCATGCCGATGCTCCCGAAACTTATGTAGGCTCTATTCGCAAAGGCGATAGTGTGCATGTGAATTTTCCTGCGGTGAACATCAATCGTAAGGCGGTGATACTTGCAGTAGGTCAAGTGATAAATCCTATCAACCGCACATTCGGTGTAGATGTAAAAATTTCAAATGCAGACAAAACGCTCAAAGCCAATTTAATGGCAATTCTGAAAGTAGCAGATTATGAAAATAAAAATGCGCTTACAGTTCCTACCAAATGGGTTCAGCAAGACCACAATGAAGATTTTGTTTTTGTAGTTGAAGTAGAAGAAGGAGTGAAAGTAGCGCGTAAGCGTGTGATTGAAAAAGGCAGAACCTACAGTGGCGAAACTGAAGTTTTATCGGGATTGAAAACAGGCGATATACTCATCACCGAAGGTTCGCGCGATATTACCGATGGAGAATTTTTGAGGTTTGCGAATTAATCTTTTTGAATTTTTAGTAACAATATGAACCATAACGAACATCCATCCGCTTGCTCCTTTAACGAACTTGTTTCGCAGAAGCACCGTCATCCTGAGCTTGTCGAAGGATATGGCGTAGCCAACGCAACATGGTTCGATAAACTCACCATGACAACGCTGCCAAAAGCTATGTTACAAAAGGCTGTAGAAGCCTGTCATCCTGAGCTTGTCGAAGGATATGGCGTAGCCCTCGCAACATGGTTCGATAA
>CAZFFP010000072.1:0-5650 GCA_964518215.1 uncultured Chitinophagaceae bacterium | reverse complement strand
GTCATCCTGAGCTTGTCGAAGGATATGGCGTAGCCCTCGCAACATGGTTCGATAACTTGTCCCTACTCCACGAAGTAGGGAGGCTCACCATGACAAGCGCACGCTCAATGTTCAACAAATAAATAACAGATCACAATATTTTAAAGCACATGAACAACCCCTTAAATAAAGCTCAAAAAATCATACGCGAGTTTGGCATTTCGTCTTTCTCGGTGAACAACCGAACCAGCGTGCTCATTCTCACTTTCATGATTTTTATTGGCGGCTTAATGTCATACACAGGAATGCCCCGCGAAAATTTTCCTGAAATCGTTATTCCAACCATTTATGTAGGCACCACATATCCGGGCAACTCGCCTTCCGATATTGAAAATCTCATTACCCGTCCGCTCGAAAAAGAAATCAGCAGCATCAACGGCATCAAAAAACTATCTTCTACTTCCATACAAGACCGCTCTACAATAGTTGTAGAATTCAATACTAATGTAGAAGTGGACAAAGCGCTGCGCGAAGTGAAAGACGCGGTGGACAAAGCCAAATCTGAACTACCCAATGACCTCGACCGCGACCCCGATGTTTTCGAAATGGACTTCTCTGAATTTCCAATCATGAACATCAACCTTGCAGGCGATATTTCGATGGACAATCTGAAAAAGTATGCCGAATATCTGCAAGATGAAATTGAAAGATTAACTGAAATTTCTGAAGTTGCCATTAAAGGCGCTCTCGACCGCGAAGTGAAAATTGATGTGGACATATATAAGATGAACGCCTTAGACATCAGTTTCAACGATATTGAAAATGCCATCAGGGGCGAAAACGTAACCATTTCAGGTGGCGACTTTTTAGCCGATGATTTCCGCAGAAATATTCGGGTGATTGGCGAATTCAAATCGCCCAAAGAAATTGAAACCGTTATTGTAAAACACAACAACAACCGCGTGGTATATCTGCGCGATATTGCTACTATTTCTTTCGCATTTGAAGAAAGAAAAAGTTATGCCCGCTCGAAAATGTTGCCGGTGGTTTCGCTCGATGTGAAAAAAAGAAGTGGCGCCAACCTGCTCGATGCCGTTGATAAAATAAAATTGATTTTAGAAAAATCTCAGAAAAATAAATTCCCGAAAAATCTTGAAATCACCATCACCAACGACCAGTCGAAATTTACGCGCAACAGCGTGAACAATTTGGAAAACAGTATCATTTCAGGAATGATACTCGTTGTGTTGATATTGCAGTTCTTTCTTGGTTTGCGCAACGCGATGTTCGTAGGCATTGCTATTCCGCTTTCGATGCTCACCAGTTTTATTATTCTGAACATGATGGGCATTACGCTCAATACCATGGTGCTGTTTTCTTTGGTGTTGGCGCTGGGTATGTTGGTGGACAACGGCATTGTAGTGGTAGAAAATTCCTACCGGCTCATGCAGGAAGGCTATGAACGGGAACGCGGGGCAAAAGAAGGCGTGGGCGAAGTAGCCATTCCTATTATCACTTCCACACTCACTACCCTTGCCGCATTTGTGCCCTTGCTTTTTTGGGACAGTATTATGGGCGAGTTCATGAAATTTTTACCGCTCACGCTCATCATTGTTTTGGCTTCATCATTATTTGTCGCGCTGGTCATCAATCCGGTGTTCATTTCTATCATGATGAAAGTGCAAACCGAAAAACAAAAATTCAATCGCAAACGCATCACCGCTATCACTTTGGGGCTTGCCGTGTTGGCGGTGGTGTTTCATGTTTTGAATATGCCCATGCCAGGCAACCTGATGATTTGGGGCATTATCGTAACCATGCTCAATGTGTTCGTGCTCATTCCGTTTTCGTTTTATTTCCAGAAAAATATTTTAGTAATTATTGAAAGCGCTTATGAAAAAACTATTCGCGTAGCATTGAAAGGATGGAACCCCGCTTTATTTTTCGGTGGAACCATTTTGATGTTGGTGTTTTCTATCGTGTTTTTGAATTTAAGAGCGCCCAAAGTTGATTTCTTTCCGGTGAATGAGCCGCAGTATGTCAATGTATTCATTGAGTATCCTTTAGGCACCGATATTGAAAAAACCAATCAGGAAGCTATTGCCATTCAGAAAAAAATATTTGAAGTATTAGAGCCATACAATGGCATTGTAGAGGCGGTGATTACCAATGTGGGCGAAGGCACTGCCGACCCGATGGAAGGTCCGAGTTTCGGACGCACACCGCATCGGGCACGCATTACCATAAGTTTTGTTGATTTTGAATTTAGAGAAGGTTTGAAAACCAGCGATGTGATGGAACGCCTGCGCGAAGAGATAGATATTTTTCCCGGAGCGAAAATTACCGTTGATAAAAACCGCGCAGGTCCTCCGGTAGGCAAACCGGTAAGTCTTGAAGTAAGTGGCGAGAGCTATGCTAAGCTGATTGAGCTTACCAACAACATCAGAAAATTTATTGACGGCCAGAATATTCCCGGTATCGAGCAGTTGAAATTAGATCTCGAAACGGGCAAGCCCGAATTAATCATACATGTGAACCGCGAATCGGCAGGTCGTTACGGATTGACTACCGCACAGGTGGCGATGGCTTTGCGCACATCACTTTTCGGAAAAGAAATTTCTAAATATAAAGAAGGCGAAGACGACTATCCGATTATGCTGCGCTTCCGACCTGAAGAGCGTTACGATTTGCAAACCCTCATGAATCAAAAAATTACTTTCCGCGACCAGGCTTCCGGAAAAATAGTTTCTATTCCTATTGCATCGGTAGCCAATATGCAATACACTTCATCGCTCGGCTCTATCAAACGAAAAGACCAAAACCGCATGATTTCGATTACATCGAATGTGCTCGAAGGCTACAATGCTAATGAGATAAATGCAAAGCTGAAACTATTGTTAGACGACTACCAGTTGCCCGATGGATATATTGTGAAATTTGCAGGCGAGCAGGAAGAGCAAGCAAAAACAATGTCGTTTTTGATGACGGCATTTTTGATTGCCATCTTTTTGATTTTCCTCATTATAGTAGCGCAGTTCAACAATCTGCATTCGCCTATCATCATTATGCTTTCGGTATTGTTCAGCACTATTGGCGTGTTTCTCGGCTTAGCAATATTTAAAATGAATGTAGTGGTGTTGATGACCGGCATTGGTATTATTTCATTAGCCGGTATTGTGGTGAACAACGCTATCGTATTGATGGACTGTGTGAACTTAGTTCGGGCGCGCAAGCGAGAAGCCCGTGGCGGCATTAAGCGTTTGCCTCAGGAAGAAATCAGGCTTTCGATTATCGAAGCCGGAAAAACCCGTTTGCGCCCGGTATTGCTTACGGCTGTTACTACATTGTTGGGTTTAATTCCGTTGGCTATCGGATTGAACATCAACTTCACTAGTTTGCTGCAAAGCTGGGACCCCGAAATTTATATCGGTGGCGACAATGTGATGTTTTGGGGACCATTGTCATGGACAGTTATTTTCGGATTGTTGTTCGCGACATTCCTCACGCTTGTAATTGTTCCGGTGATGTATTGGATGTTCGACCTTGCCAGCAACTGGATGACAAAGACCGTTGAAGAAGTGGATGAGTCGTTGGAAGAAGATGCGCAGCCTGAAGGCGCTTGAAACGGAAAAAGGTTATAAAGTTGAAAAGTTATAAGGTTGAACAGATGGTGTCGAATTCTGATTTCAACTTTATAACCTTAAAACCTTTAAGATTATCTCCCTTCAATCATGGTAGGGATATAGTTGTGTGTTGAAGCCCCGGGTGGTTCCGGGGCTTTCTTTTTTGGGGAAGAAATACACCCAATTATCTGTATAAAAAGTTTGAGGTTATACTTTCAGAATATCATGAAATTATTCTTTTATAAAGCGAGCAAACTCAGAATTATTACGAACCAAAATATATTTGCCTGCCGAAAGTTTGCTTATGGATAATGTTTCACAATTCATACATGAAGTTATTTTTCTGCCATTGAGATTAAATATTTCAATGTTGCCCATGTTAAACCAAATGCTTTCATGCGCAGGGTTAGGATATACTTGTAAACAGCACTCGTTATAATTTTCGTGCGCAAATGAATTAACTATCATGTCTAACGGCTGCCCATTTATAGTATATAATCTTTCAAGAGAATCTCCTTGCATGTATGCTATATCCATAGTGCCATGTAAAAAATTAAATATTGCCGGATTCCACGAGACATCTATTCTAACAGTATCAGTAGCATATATCCATCCGCTTTGAAGATAGTGATTGGCATTATTGGGGATTATTTTGCTCGTGTC
Source organism: uncultured Chitinophagaceae bacterium (assembly GCA_964518215.1). Lineage (GTDB taxonomy): Bacteria > Bacteroidota > Bacteroidia > Chitinophagales > CAIOSU01 > CAYSGX01. The sequence goes on along the minus strand of CAZFFP010000072.1, from coordinate 1,385 downwards.
TTCGTATAATTCCCAAAAATCAACTTGATAAATCTCTGTTCCGGTAATTAGTGTATCATTATTCGATTGACCTGATAAATACAATTGACTGCCGATTGAACATTCTACTTTTAAAACCTTTCCGGGAGCTTTGATGTCGCTGCCAATCTGATATGAACCGGGAGGTATTATGATGCTGTAATAAGGTATCTTATCTCTTGGGAAAAAGGGCTTCCATAACCCGTTATTAAAAACAATAAACCCATCTAGTAGCATTTGAGTAACAGAAGTAGAATCTATCGTAAAATGACTTGTTAAGACTCCACTCATATGGTTGATTGCGTTAGTTAAGGTTACTGAATCATCGGCAAGAAGGGCTGCTTCAGCCACAGTTAAGTTGGTTTTTATTTGATTGTATGTTGCAGGATAAGAAAGAGTATCCATAAACAAATAATCATTACTATAAATAACCTCGAGTCGGGAACCGGACGGAAGTACAATGCTGCTTTCAAATTCATCAGTAGGATAATACAATGCGGGATAAACAAATCCGGGATTGGTAAGTTGATAATAATATATTCCCCATTCACTTATGATTCGTAATGAATCGTATGAATGAAAAAGGAAATCAACTGTTGATATCTCTGAATTTGAATACACAGAATAAAATTTGTAGTCCTGAAATTCATTCATAGCCATGGGCCATCCTATATTTTGTAAGTCGGTATGATTTAACTGATTTACAGTCATGAACATTGGAGTGCCGGGATCAAAATCAACTATCTTCCAACTGTTGTCATGAAAAATCTCTAAAAACGCATGATGGTTACTGTTAACAATACGTAGATGTCTTGTGTCAATCAGACCTGTTCTTTCAAGAAGTAGTGCAGCAGCTTGAGCATAATTTTCGCACTGCATAGTATAGGTTCCGGTTAGAATTCCCGGAATACTAAAGTCTTTGGCAAAAGCCTTTTCTAAATCATTTTGATTAGAACCGCTATTGTTCCAATGCAAGTTAAAATCCGGATACAATGCTGAATTACAGTAAACATCGCTCTTAAGTATTTTGGCAAGCCGGTGCGACATAGCCATAATACAGTCTTGTTGATTTAAGCCTATACAGGTATCAGAAAGCCATTGAACAATTCGCTGTTTTGAATAAAAAATATCTTCATCAATGTTTGAATTGTTTTTAAATAAGGGTAGGAATTCAATGGGTATATCAGTATTGTTGCTTAAAGAAGAAACAATAGTCCCTTGATATTGAACGTGATTACTTAAAACCGGATTTTGATGCTGACCATAGCCTTTCAGTACACAAAACAAAAACATACCTACGTTAAATATAGTATTTTTCATGCGCAATTATTGCATTTTGTTTAACCCGAATTATGCATTAGAATAGG
>CAZFFP010000071.1:0-19708 GCA_964518215.1 uncultured Chitinophagaceae bacterium | reverse complement strand
AAAAAAATATTTCCAAACATTTCGTTGTGTATGATTCTCAAACTGTTCATGAGTATAAGATGCATATAGAAAATATTAAATCATTTGCCACATGTTTATTAATATTTGTTAATACCCTTCAAAAATGTATATTTATGGCGGGGCTTAATTTTTCTTGATTCAAATCATCAACTTATGCGCGAACATGAGCCAGCCCTTGTTGTAAAAAAAGCCGAAGCCGGCAATGCCGATACTGCCTTATTAGGCAGCATTCTCTCTTCTGTTAATGATTTTGCCTGGGCTTACGACCTCAATACCAATAAATATCTCTACATCAGCCCCAACATTAAAAAGTTTTATGGCTATACCATAGAAGAAGCCAATGGCGAAGAAGATATTTTACAAAGAGTAGTGCATCCTGACGATGCTGCGATGGTAAAGCAAATTTGTGACGAAGTTTATACTAAAGGATATGTTGAAGTGGAATACCGGATTATTACCAAATCGGGGCACATCAAATGGGTTTCGCACCGAAAAAAACTAATAAAAGATGAAAAGGGCAAACAGATAAGATTGGAAGGTCTGGCGACCGACATTACCGAAAGAAAAATTTCAGAACAACAAAAAAAAGAAACTGAAAATCTGTATCGGGAAGTATTTGAAAGCAATCCGGTGGCGATGCTCATTTTCGACCCTATTACCTATAAAATACTGAGAACAAACGAAGAAGCACTTCAATTGTTCGGCTATTCTTTGGAAGAATATGAAAGCGGTAGTGTTTCCATTCTCGATATCAGACCTGAAGAGGATGTGAAGTTGTTTTTGCAGAATTTTGCCAAAATACAGAAACGCTCCGAGCGCGAACTATATACCCGGCTTCAAAAGAAAAACAGGAAAATATTTACCGCTCTTGAAGTGTATCGCAGTGTTCATTTGCCCGGACATCCCAACGAAGTATTTATTACCAGTTTCAACGAAGTAGCCAAACGCTCGTTTCTCGACATGAGCGAGTTGCGCAATCGCCAGCAGGCATTGTTCGATTTCAAATTTGCCGTTGACCAGACAAATATTGTAAGCATCACCGACAGCAGAGGCAGCATTATTTCGGTGAATGAAAATTTCCTGAAAATATCGGGATATGAAATGAAAGAACTGATTGGCAAAAGTCATCGGGTAATAAGTTCACATCTTCATACCGATGATTTTTTCAAGAATATGTGGCAGACTATTTCTGAAGGAAAAGTGTGGAAAGGCGAAATATGCAACCGTGCCAAAAACGGAAATTACTATTGGCTCAACATAAGTATAGTTCCTTATTCAGATGAGCAGGGAAACATCACGGAATTTCTTTCCATATCCAACGACATTACAGAGAAAAAACAAGCCGAAGATTCATTAAAAATTTCGCAGGAAAAATTCAGCCTTATATTTTACAAAGCGCCTATGCCCATGTGGATGTTCGATTTGGACGACATGAAATTTTTAGATGTAAACGATGCGGCTATTGAAAAATACGGCTATTACAAAGAAGAATTTTTGGTTATGACGATCAAGGACATTCGCCCTGCCGAAGATTTAGACCAATTGCAGCAAGCTGTTGATGAAATAAATTCAACACTGAAACATCATAACATTTGGCGACACCGAAAAAAAGACGGAACCATATTTCCGGTTGAAATTATTTCCAACGTTTTTGATGTGAATGGGAAAAAGGCAGCCATTGTGTTGGCTAAAGACATATCTGATATTGATGCCGTTCAAAAAGAAATATTAAATACCCGAAACCAACTCCAATCGCTCATCAATACTGTTGATGGAATTGTGTGGGAAGTAGATGCCGAAACTTTCACTTTCACATTTGTAAGCCACCAGGCAGAGCGCATGTTCGGCTATCCTTTGCAAGATTGGTATCAAAAAGATTTTTGGATGAAACACCTGCATCCTGATGATGCTCAGCACTCCATTAATTTTTGCAAAACCTATACCGAAAGAAACGAAAATCATGTGTTTGAATACCGCATGAGGGCTGCTGACGGACGTGCAGTCTGGTTGCGCGATATTGTTACTATATCTACTGACGAAGCCGGAAAAAAAATGATGCGCGGCATTATGGTAGACATTACCCAGATTAAGCAAGCCGAAGAGCAACTGAAACATTTTAACGAATCGCTCGAACAAAAAATTAATGAACGAACTGCCGAAATATCAATAGTAAATGAAGAACTGAAAACTTTTACTTACTATGTCTCGCACGATTTGCGCGCTCCTATCAGAACCATTATAGGATTTTCCTCGCTGCTCCTCAATCAACAAGAAAACAATAGTTTAGATGCCAAAACGGTTGACTTGCTGAAGCAAATACAGAAATCGTCAAAACGCATGTCAACACTTATAGACGACCTGATGCGCCTTTCTAAGGTAAAAAATCATGTGCTCGATATTCATGAGTTTGATTTGAGCAAAGCGGCAAAAGATGTTGTGAGCGATATTTCTCAGTTTTATCCGAATAAAAATTTCATTATAAATATTGAACAAGGTTTAAAGTGCCGGGCTGATGAACAATTGATTCATTCTGCCCTGACCAATCTTTTCAGCAATGCATTTAAGTATAGTTCTAAAACAGATACTCCTGAAATAGCTTTTGGTTGTGCCGATGACACAAAACAAGTATTCTATATAAAAGATAACGGAGTAGGATTTAATATGAAATATGTCGAAAAATTATTTCAACCGTTTCAACGATTACATTCACAATCAGAATTTGAAGGCACGGGAATCGGATTATCAATAGCCGACAAAGTAATGCAAAAACACAACGGCAAAATTTGGGCAGATAGCTCACCCGGACAGGGCGCAACATTCTATTTTTCTTTATCCGGCAATAATTAACATCACCGTATTTATCTAAACACCTGTTTTATGGGCAAACCCTTAAACTTATTATTAGTAGAAGACAACGAGTCAGATGAAATGCTTTTGTTAATGCATCTGAAATCTGAAGGTTATGAGGTATCGCATCAGCGCGTTATGGATGCTAAAGCCTTGAAAGATGCGCTGAAACAAAACTGGGATATCGTTATTTCTGATTTTGACATGCCGCAATTCAACGGAGAAGATGCGCTGAAAATTTTCAGAGAACATGACGAGTTCACTCCATTTATACTTATTTCGGGCGCGGTTGGCGAAGATGTGGCGGTACTGATGATGCGCAACGGCTGCAACGATTATTTGATGAAAGACAATCTTGTCCGATTGAGCGCGGTAATTGAGCGTGAAATTTACGATTCTAACATCAAGCGTGAACAGAAAAAAATTCAGGACGAAATCAAAGTACTTTCTTTAGTAACCCGCCATACTTCCAATGCAATAATCATTACCGACCCTAAAGGATATATAGAATGGGTAAATGATGCATTTATAAAAATATCAGGATATTCTTTAAACGAAATTAAAGGAAGAAAACCCGGTGAATTTTTACAAGGACCTAAAACAAATCCTGAAACGATTGCCTTGATGCGCAAAAGCATTCGATTACAAGAGCCGTTTAATTGTGAAATCATCAACTATTCAAAAAACAAAAAAGAATACTGGATGGAAATTCATGCCGAGCCGATATACAACGATAAGGATAAAGTGGTAAGGTTTTTTGCCATTCAGCGAGATATAACCGCTAAGAAAAATTATGAGCGGCAGTTGGAAAATGCCAATATTGAACTGGAAGAAAAAGTAAAAGAACGAACGGAACAACTGAATAAAATCAACAAAGATTTGGAGGCTTTCAACTATGCCGTATCGCATGATTTGCGCAGTCCGGTGTTGCAAATGTTAAGGCAAACTGAACTATTGTTGGCAGAAAAAATCGTTAATAAAAATCGTATTGAAGATTTATCTCGCAATTGTCGCAAGCTCAACCAACAAATCAACGATTTGCTGGCATTTTCCATTATGGGAAATAAAGTGAAAGAAAATACTTTTTTTTCGATGGAAGCATTATTCAAAGAAATACTGGATGAGTTGCTGCAAAAATATGATACGTCTAAAATTGAAGTATCCATTGAGGCATTGCCCGAAGCCTATGCCGACAAAAACATGATGCGCCATGTGGTGTTTAATCTTTTATCGAATGCCTTAAAATATTCGAGCAAAAACGGAAAACAACTGATTTCAGTTAAAGGACTGACCAAAGACGATGAAAACATTTATTGTGTGAGCGATAACGGAGTAGGTTTCGATATGGCAAACTACGACCAGTTGTTCTTCACATTTAAACGCCTGCATCCAGATAGCGAATTTGAAGGTTCGGGTGCGGGACTTGCCATATTAGAGCGTGTTGTGGCAAGGCATGGAGGAAGAGTATGGGCAGAAAGCGAACCCGGAAAAGGTGCTACTTTCTATTTCTCGCTGCCGAGAGTGAAGTAAAAGTAAGTTTTATAAGTGGCTTGGGTTCAAGACAAATAATAAAATGCAAGATATAAGATAAAATCCTGTAGAGTTAATTTTTAATAACTTGATGAGATTTTTTTCAACAAGTTTGTTATCCTGTCTATATCATTATCAGTTAAAGCATTGTGCATGGGTAGGCGCAGAAGTTTCTGACATTCGATGCTGGTATGAACATCATTTTTCATAGTAAAACCTAATTTCCGAGCCATTATAGATTCGTGTAGCGGTGTATAATGAAACTGAGCAACTACCCCATTCTTGTCAAACTCATGAATCCATTCCTTTCTCATACTCCGGTCAGGGCATTTAATAAAAAAAACATGCCCTCTATGTCCCGACTGAGCTATTTCTTTGGGTAGTAACTTTTTTATTTCCGGTACTTGTGCCATTAAATCATACATTCGTTGCCAGCGTTCTTTTCTATGATTTGTAATACTATGACTCATTTCCAGTAAAGGCAATAAAACTGCGGCATTGTATTCACTTATAGCAAATTTAGACCCTTTAGTAACCCATTGATACATTTCCACATTTCCTTTATCAAACTCAGCTCTGTCGGTACCATTGTGAAAAATAGGCGCTATTCGCTCATGAAATTTTTCTTTATAAAGCAATAATCCGCCTTCACTGCAATTAACATTTTTCATGCTATCAAAACTGATGCATGAAAAATCACCATAACTTCCCAATAACCTTTCATTATGTGTGCAATTAATTCCCTGAGCATTGTCTTCAATCAATAATAAACCGTTTTCGAAGCATAAATCAACTAAAGCATCTGTTTTACAGGCAACACCACCATAATGCATCGCTATCACTGCTTTAGTTTTGGAAGTGATAAGCCCCTTAACACCCTCTGCATAAATATTCATTGAATCAGGCTCGATGTCTGCAAATACCAATCTTGCACCGTAATTGACAAACGCATTTGCAACACCAACAAAAGTGAAAGAAGGAAGAATGATTTCGTCACCGGGTTTTAAATCAAGAAACAAAGCAATCATTTCCATGGCTCTGGTACACGAAGATGTCATGAAAGCTTTATAACCCGGAAATTCTTTCTGAAAATACTGGTTGCATAAATTGGTATAATGCTTAGACAAAATCCATTCTGGATTTTCTATGATTTTTTTGACATTTTCAGCACTTTCGGACGATGTATAGGGAACGTGAAAAGGAATATTCATCAGTTTCAAATATTTATGGTAGCCAAGTAATTGTTTCAGAATTGCACCTTAATTATATTCGGAATAACAAAACATGCAAATACAAGAAAATCAACCCTCAGTAATTATTTTCACCAAAGATAATTTTCCGGTTGTGATTTATATGTATTTAAAGAGGTAAAATTATAAGCAGAATCAGAATTATAGCACGACAGAACGAATAAAACAATTTCAAACTTTTTAAACTCAACTGTTCTTGTCTTTTTCAGCTAAAAGAACCACCGAATGTTCTAAATCTCCTCACGACAAAAAAATATTTTTTAAATTCATTACATCCTCACACTTGAAGTTTAGCCGATGGAATAAAAGAAAGGACTTACTTTTATTACAGTCTATGGTAGGATATAAATGAAAGTTTTACTTTCTTTATAATCAATGTTATGAACAATCGAATGAGCTTTTAAATGAAACAAGGTGCTGTATTGATTATCATTTGTTGCTTTTTACAAATTGTAACGAATGTGAGGGTATGACATTCGAAAATCCAACAATTCAAGAAAAGCTAAAAGAAATTTTAGAAGAACTTGATAACACGGTTCTTCATGGAGTTGTTCCATTTGACTTTGGATGGGATAATGGTGAAGCCGCAGATGTTTACATCTTTAAGAAACACATTGACGGGGTGGTATATGTTACAGGGAATTTGATAGGGCAGAAGCAGAAAACAAGTGATGCCGCTAATTACGAGCTAATGATTTGTCATAAAACTAATACAACATGGGGACCTATACCAAAGATGCAAAAACGTTAACACCACTTCTCCCCAACATTTCACAATACCCGTCTATTTTTCGATGCTTACTTTCAAACAAAATTTCAGCGAAGGAATCATTTCAGATGAAACATTCAAACAAGAATTAGAAGAAAAAATTGAGAAAATAAGGACTAAACTCATTCCAAAGAGTAATCAACTCTTTGATTCAAGAAAAGCGTTTGTCAATAATTAAAAGACGATTTACCCAATAACTTCAGTAACCAATTCTGCCGCTTCTTTCAACAATATGGCAGAATGCACCTTTAAGCCTGATTCATCAATGAGTCGTTTACCTTCTTCGGCATTGGTGCCTTGCAGACGAACTATAATGGGTACATGAATATCTCCGATTTTCTTATAAGCATCCACTATGCCCTGAGCCACGCGGTCGCAGCGCACAATGCCCCCGAAAATATTTACTAGAATAGCTTTTACGTTGGGGTCTTTCAAAATAATACGGAAACCGGCTTCCACCGTTGTAGGATTGGCAGTGCCCCCCACATCGAGGAAGTTGGCGGGTGAACCACCGGCAAGCTTAATAATATCCATAGTTGCCATGGCCAAACCGGCTCCGTTCACCATGCAACCCACATTTCCATCCAATTTGATGAAATTGAGGTTGTGTTCACCAGCTTCCACTTCTGTAGGGTCTTCTTCTGTAATATCTCTCATGGCTGCGTAGTCGGCATGGCGGTATAGAGCGTTGTCGTCTAAGCTCACTTTGGCATCAACGGCTAAAATTTTATCGTCTGATGTTTTTAAAACCGGATTGATTTCAAACATAGATGCATCGCTGCTTACATAAGCCTTGTAAAGCGATGCCGCGAATTTGCTCATTTCTTTTACCGCCCCACCCTGCAAGCCAAGGTTGTAGGCAATTTTTCTTCCCTGAAACGCCTGAAAGCCCACCTTTGAATCAATGTACTCTTTGTGAATCAGGTGGGGTGTTTTTTCCGCTACTTCTTCAATGTCCATACCGCCCTCTGAAGAATACATCAACACATTTTTTCCGCTGGCGCGGTCTAATAATGCGCTCATATAAATTTCTTTGGTGGGGTTTTCGCCCGGATAATACACGTCTTGAGCAATTAATACTTTGTTTACTTTTTTTCCTTCGGGTCCGGTTTGAGGTGTAATAAGTTGCATGCCCAAAATATTCGATGCTTTCTCGCGCACCTCATCAAGCGATTTTGCCAGCTTCACTCCCCCTCCTTTACCTCTGCCACCGGCATGTATCTGTGCTTTCACCACCCAAAAAGAAGTTCCGGTTTCAGCCTGTAATTTTTTTGCGGCTTCCACGGCTGCTTCGGGGGTATCAACAGTAATACCTTCCTGTATACTTACTCCAAAAGATTTCAATAGTTGTTTGCCCTGATATTCGTGTAAATTCATAGCGTTTAGGTGTAGTTTTTTGTGCGGGTCGAAATTAGGACTTAATGACCAAAGTCTAAAGAAAAAGCTAAAATTTTAATTTTTAAACTGTTAATCAACTATATACGATAATTGATATTTCAATAATTAATAAAAATCTATTTTCAACTTTCGGTTTTTAGGAAATAGCACGCAAAGACGCGAAGTCGTAAAGATATTCTCTGATTCTCTTTTTGCTCTTTATCTTGGCTCACAACATTTAAGACATTGCACACTAAACACAAACTTTGTGTATCTCTGTGCCTGCTCTGTGTCTTCTGCGGTTAAAGCATTTCACGCAAAGAATTAACTGCTCACTGCAAATTGAGAACTGTCAACTGATAACCAGCAAGCGGTTTGTAAGGCACGGAAATAGGCTTATATTTGCACTCCTTTTTAAAGGAACGTTCTATTGAAAATGAATGGCGTGGTAGCTCAGCCGGTTAGAGCGCAGCACTCATAATGCTGAGGTCGGGAGTTCGAGTCTCCCCCACGCTACTTTTTACATTACAAGCCACTTTATATCAATGCTTGCTTTATTGGCATTATTGTTTTGTGCTTGGTTACTGCTCATGTTTGAACGAGTTTCCTGCAAAAAGCATGTTCGTATTTAATCATGTTGATGCCTTTCTTCTTCTTCTTTATTCAACCCAATAACTCTCTGACGGACTTAATAATTGGTTAGTTTTTTTTAGATTCAAAAACCGTTGCTAAAAAAAACGGAAGGGAACATCATCTGCTGAAATTGCTGGGATTTGCGTGCACAAGAAAAAAGAGGTTCTAAATATTTATTAGGATTAACCGGCATCATACACCAACACAAGATTTCCACTGGTTTCGACCTCAGACGATGGGCTGAAAACTTTTTTGAAGTGGTCGCGCCTGAAGGCATTGGTAGCTGCCTGTTGAAATTTATCTGAATTCATTCGGCTGTATAGAAGCAAACCGTTTTCTTTAAGCATGCTTTTTAAGCTTGTAAGAAAGATATCGCTTTCGGCACACTCGGGAACGGTATCGTCTATAAACAAATCCACACAAATCAAATCATACTTTTCTGTATCGTTTTTCACAAAATCAAAAGCATCACAGCAATGTAAATCAATACGTGATTTTTCGGGCATAAAACCATATTTCCCTGTCAGATTAATTACAGCCGGATCTATTTCAACCGCAGTATAATGACAATTTATACTGTAATGTTGCGAAAGAATCTGTGGAATACTTCCCAATCCATATCCCAAAACCAATACTTTATTGATTTCTCGTTTCTGAATATTAGTTTTCCTGAAAGCATCAGCAAACGACTCATATTTATCGGCAAAAGAATATACCGCATTGCGCGTGCTGAGTACGTAACGACCTTTAAATAATGACACATTTAAAATAGTACTGTGTCTGCTCTCCACTTGAGCTACATTAAACTCGTACATATGGCTCAACATATCTTTGAGCTTCGAACTGTTTGAAATCATGAAAAGTGATAATAATGCCATGCCCCAAAAATACTTCCCCATCAACTGTTTTAAGACAAAATTGATTCGGATATATCCACAAATAATTTTACGATGAACAACTAAATAGACGTAATCATATGATTATCATACATGATTAAGAAAAAAATGTTTTGAACTATTTGACTTCTTGTTTGATTCAGAATAACTTTACCAAGAGAATTTAACCCTTTTAAAAATTTATAATGAAGCAACTTCTAACCCTCTTGTTCATCACAATCACCATCAACCAATTCACATTTTCTCAATCTACTTACAGCGAAGTACTCAGTATTCTCAGAACAAATTGCTCTGGAAACTCTGGGTGTCATGGAACACAAGGTGGTGCATCCAGTGTAATATCCCCCAACTTTTTCCTTTCCGATAACGATGTGTATAACAATATTATAGGAGTTGCGCCCAACAATCCTGCCGCTGCAGCCAAAGGCGACAAACTTATTGACCCCGGATATCCTTCAAGAAGTTTTTTACTTAGAAAAATTGCACACTGTATAAGTGGCGACCTTGCACTTAGCAAACCGCAGGAAGGTGCCGATATGCCTGTAGGAAGACCCAAACTCGATGATGTTGATATTGAATTTATTCGCCAATGGATTCTTTTTGGCGCTGATTTAAATAAAAACTACGCCAATCCCGGCAATGGTTATTCGGGCATCAGCCGCTCATCAATTGAAGATTATTATTCGGGAAAAGGAATTCAACGCATGGCACAGCCGTCTGCACCGGATAGTTGTTCAGGAATACAAATCCATATGGGACCTATTTTCTTTCAACCACGAGAAGAAGCGGAATATTTTTATAAATTCGATTTAAATCTGCCCGATACTATTGAGATAAACAGAATGGAATTATTTATGACCGGGGCTTCTCATCACATGATTTTGAGGAAGTTTAAACCCGGAACTAAACAAAGCCATGCAAATGGGCTTATCCCTCTTGGTATAGACGCATTTAGTGCCAATAAGGATTATATCATGGCATGGCAGGGCAATCTTGATATTCAACTTCCCGGAGGAACTGCGTACAAGTGGTTACCGTCTGAGGCCTTAGACCTTAACTTTCATATGGCAAACTATTATGATTCGGTTTTGGTTGGAGATGTGTATTTAAATATTTATACACAACCGAAAGGAACTGCGGAAAAAGAAATGAAGTCTGATCTTGTAACAAATGTAAATATCAACCTGACCCCATCCAGTAATCCTATTCCTCAAACACTTCAGCATGAATTTAACAAAACAAATATAAGTTTATGGTCAATTACAAGTCATACACACAAACTTGGGATAGATTACAACATTTGGTTAAGAGATAAAAACACATTTGCCAAAGACATTAAAGTTTTTGAAGGCAAAGCTGTTGACGGCACTCCCGGAGGGCTAAGTTTTGGTTTTTATGACTGGGCGCATCCTCCAAATAAATATTATGAACCCTTTCTTTTTGTTGATCCCGTTACACACAATGGCTTTATACACGAAGCTACTTACCTGAATAACACAGGAAGTACCGTTAGATTTGGCTTTACAACGGAAGATGAAATGATGATTTTTTACACTCAGTATGTAGAGGGAAATTATCAAGCTCCAGCAAATTTTAGCTATACTCCCCCCTGTTATCAACCTTTGGTTTCACCCTGCGAGATAAATTCTTCCACAGGAGAATTGGATTTTGGCTTTGCCGATAAAATAAGTTTCATAACATCTCCAAATCCTTTCAGTTTAAATTCTGAAATAAGATTTACATTGCCCAAGCAGGCTCAGGCGCAATTAGAAGTTTACGATAATATGGGCAGAAAAGTAAAAACTTTTGCCAATACAAAATTTGCAGCAGGCACCTATACCTTTAATTTTAATCCTGATACACATGCCTCTGGAATGTATATTGTAAGATTAATGGTAGATGGAAAATCTTATACTAAAAGAATCATACGGCTTTAGAATTCTTAAAAACTATATTAAACCACTATATAGCATCTGCTCGGTATTTTTTTGAGTTTTCGATATTGGTTTTAGAGGAATAGTTTTTATATGGTGCTGAAATAGTTTTTTGGGACGAAACAATTCTTTTTTCTTCATTCATTTCTTCATCTCCTAAACGGTTAATATTCATTAAGCTCAGTTGTATTACAGCTATTCCTTTATATTTAGCAATACATTGATTTTAAAAATACAACCCAAGTAAAAATGAATCAACCATTAGTAAATCCAAAATCTGAAGCCGAAGATGAAGAACTTCAAAAATTAGCAGCGTTTTACAACGAAACGTTAGGCTTTTGTCCAAATAGTATTAAAACAATGCATATTCGCCCTCAGATGGCTTATTCATTTATACAAATGAACAAGTCTGTAATGCAATGCGAAGGCAAAGTAACTAGTGCATTAAAACGGCTTATCGGCTTTATGAGCAGTTATGCCGCAGGCTGTCGTTATTGTCAGGCACACACAATGAGAGCCGCAGAAAGATATGGCGCGCCTCAAGCGCAACTCGACAACATTTGGGAATACAAAACGCACCCATCATTTAATGATGCAGAGCGCTCGGCTTTAGACTTTGCAGTGGCAGCATCATCGATTCCAAATGGAGTAGATGAAAACATCAAAGAAAACTTGAAACGCCATTGGGGCGATGGAGAAATTGTAGAAATTCTTGGTGTAGTGGCTCTTTTTGGTTTTCTGAACCGTTGGAACGATTCAATGGGAACAAAAATGGAGCTTGGTGCATTAGAATCGGGCGAGAAGCTTTTGAAAAATAGTGGCTGGTCAGTTGGTAAGCATTAAAAGAAAAACCCGCAAGGGTTATTGAAAACACTGCGGGTTTAAAATATGAAGTGTATGAAGCACTAAAATCAGAATCGCTCTAAGCCGGAAAAGAAGTAATCACCTTCAATCGCAGCATTATCATCAGAGTCAGAACCATGAACAGCATTGGCTTCGATACTTTTAGCAAAAAGATTTCTGATGGTTCCGGGTTCGGCTTTTGACGGGTCGGTGGCGCCAATAAGTTTTCTGAAATCTTCAACAGCATTATCTTTTTCGAGAATAGCGGCTACCAACGGACCGGAAGACATATAAGTAACCAATTCATTGAAAAAACTTCTTTCTTTGTGAATGGCATAAAACTCAGCCGCACTCTGTTTGCTCAGTTTTGTGTATTTCAAAGCCTTGATGCGAAATCCTGCTTCGTTAATTTTTGCAAGAATAGGTCCGATATAGTTGTTTTCTACCGCATCGGGTTTAATCATGGTAAAGGTTACATTGTTTGCCATACTGGTTGATTTGTTTGTTTTTTTAGATTTTAAAAACCTGATTTTAAAAGTGGGTGCAAAAATAAGGCTTTGTAATCAAATAGAAAGATGTGTTCCATGAATTTTTAAGACCTTTGTACACTACTGCTATGACTAATTTTGAAAACCTGAAAGAGTTTCTTGCCAAACCCCGCAAGATTATTATTGTAACACACCCGCAGCCCGATGGCGATGCAATGGGTTCAGCCTGGGGATTATATAATTATCTGATTCAGAAAAAACATCGGGCTTGGGTGGTGCTCCCCTCCTCTTATGCCGAATTTTTAAATTGGTTTCCGGGCATTCGTTCGGTTTTGGTTTTTCCGAATCATAAGGATATTATAGAAAAATTTACTGCCGAAGCCGATTTGATATTCTGCCTCGATTTCAACAGCCTCAAACGCTTGAATGGCATGGAGAGTATTATTGAATCTTCTCCCGCAAAAAAAGCAGTGATAGACCATCACCAACAGCCTGACGATTTCCCCGATTATCTATATTCTGATACTTCTGCAAGTTCTACCTGCGAAATGATTTATGAATTCATTCAAATGATGGGCGATGAATCTTTGATTAACAACGATATAGCAACTTGTTTATATACAGGTATTATGACAGATACCGGCAGCTTTCAATATTCGAATACCAAACCAAAAGTGCATCGCATTACCGCTTCGTTGCTCGAAAAAGAAATTGATATTGTAAGCATTCACAACCGCATCAACAATAGTTTTTCGGAAGACCGCCTGAGAATGTTTGGTTTTAGCATTACCGAACGAATGAAAATTTACCCCGAATATAAATGTGCGTTGATATGGCTCACAAAAGAAGATTTACAGCATTTCAAAGTTAAAATGGGCGATACCGAAGGATTGGTAAATTATCCTCTTAAAATAAAAGGTATAAATATGGCGGCATTTATTGTTGACCGGACCGAGCAGGTGAAATTATCTTTTCGTTCTATCGGAAAATTTGATGTGAATCAGGTATGCCGAAAACATTTTAACGGTGGCGGGCATATCAATGCTGCCGGAGGACAAATGAAAGAACCTATAGAAAGTGCTATACAAAAATTTGAAAGCATACTTCCCGAATACAAAGAAGAATTAAATTATTAATCATTAAACCAACAAACAATGAAAAGCATTATCGCAATTTTTTCTGTTCTGATTTTCCTGCTTTCATGCAACAGCCCTTCGAGAGAAACTCTTTTGCAAAATGTTTCTGATGCTGAAAGTGCATTTAATGACAAATCTGCCAATGCGCCTGTAGAAAAAGTAATTGAAAATGCCATAAACGCTTATGAAGCTTTTGCCAAAGCATTTCCAAAAGATAGTCTTACACCCGAATACCTTTTTAATGCGGCAAAATATTACCGCTCATCTAAAAAGCCTGAACTTGCCATAGAAAAATACAATTTGATTATTGATAAATTTCCGCAACACAACAAAGCGCCTTACAGCCAATTCCTGAAAGGATTTATTTACGAAAACGAACTGGAAGATTTGGATAAGGCTAAAGATGCTTATGAAACCTTTCTTTTAAACTATCCCGACCACGACCTGTCTGGCGATGTTAAATTTTCGTTAGATAATTTGGGAAAACCTTTAGAACAAATAATAAAAGAATTTGAAATGAAGCAACAAGATGCTGCTGCTCAGGATATACAAAGCTAAAATCATGAAGTGCATCACCTTATAACTTATTGAAGTAAAAAAGTCAATTTTATATTTTTATTTTCTGTAAGTTTTTTTGCTTAACATCACATTAAATTTCTTTAGCTTTACTGCCGTTTTAAAAAACAGCATTATATGAAAAAAATATTGTCGCTATTTATTTGCGCAGCCTTTAGCATTCTTATAGTTTCTGCTCAGGAAACTACACCTGAAGAAAAAACTTCCAAAGAAAAAGCTCCAAAGGAAAAAGCAGAAAAGCCCGCAAAAGAGGAAAAAGCTACTAAAGAAAAAACTGAAAAACCGGTTAAAGAGAAAGCGCCCAAAGAGGACACTTTTGCCGGTGTTCCGGTGAAGAAAAGAGTGCGCTTTGAAAAAGGACAGCGTAGTCAAAACCTTTTCCTATTCGATAAAGCCATAAAACATTACTCCAAGTTTTATGAAAAAAATCCTAACAATTTCAGAGTGTCGTCCAAATTGGCAGATGTGTTTAGAATTACAGGTCAGTATGAAAATGCATTGGAGTGGTATGGCAGAATCATTCAAATGCCCGAAGCTAAACCGGTGCATCATTACTATTATGCACAAAGTCTCAGAAACTTGGGAAGATATGAAGAAGCAAAAGCGCATTATGAAAAATTCATCGCTTTAGATGCTGAAGACCCTCGCGGAACCGATATATTATCTGGGCTGAATAATATGCACCCTTTCTTTAAAGATTCGGCAATGTATTATATCGAATCGCTCGAAATCAATTCGCCCAATGCCGATTTCAGTCCTGCATTTTTTCGCAATAAAAGTCTTGCTTTTCCTTCGGCAAGAGGCAGCGGAAAAATTGACGAAAGATGGTCAGGTCAGCCTTTCCTCGATTTGTTTTTTGCCGAGTATGACAGCTCAAAAAATGCTTTTAGCACACCACAACAATTCAAAGGAAAAGTAGCCTCAAAATATCACGAAGGTCCTTTGGCTTTCGACAGCACTTTCACCAAAGTAGTCTTCACCAGAAATAATTTGGTGAAAAGACCCAAAAAGAGCAAAGACAATATCATTAAGCTCAATTTGTTTCAGGCTAACATTTCAGGCGAAGAAATGAGCAATATTGAGCGCATCAATTTCAACAGCACCGAATATTCTTGCGGACATCCTACCCTTTCTTCTGACGGAAGGTTTATGATTTTTGCCTCAGACATGCCCGGAGGCAAAGGTGGTCAGGATTTGTATTACACCGAATTTGACGGAGCATTGTGGAGCGAACCCGTGAATTTGAGCGATGCTATAAACACACCCGGGGATGAAGTTTTTCCCTTCCTACATGAAGATGGAACACTCTATTTTGCCTCTGATGCCAGAGCGGGATTGGGTGGATTAGACATTTATAAAGCTGCGAAAACCGGTGATAAACAATGGGCAAATCCGACAAATCTTGGCTACCCTATAAATACTCAATATGACGATTTCGGATTTATTCAGAATAAGGAAAAAACTTTAGGCTATTTCAGCTCTAACCGTCCCGGAGGCAAAGGTGATGACGATATTTATTACTTTGACAACCAGCGATTCTTTATCAATATACTGGTATATGATCGCCTTACCAACAAACCGATTGAAGCCGCAACAGTGAAACAAGTGGTGAAAGAAGACACTCTTCAAACCACCAGAAGTAATGAATCGGGCATGGTAGAAATGAAAGTGAAATATGGTTCTGAATTTGATTTGAGAGCCACCCGCACTGATTACCGTCCGCGCACTGTGAGTGTAAAAACAGATGGTATGACTCCAAAAGATACCGTTAAAATCGGCATGGGACTGATTCTTGAAATTACTGTTATCAATGCCAAAACCAGCGCGCCCCTACCCGGTTCAATTGTAAATTCTTTACTCAAAGAAAAAGACTTGGTGCAAACCGATACAGCTAATGCTCAAGGTAAAGTATTTGTATATGTGAAAACCGATGGTAATTACAGATTGTCTGCAGATAAATTTGGTTTTTTCCTGACCGAACCCGTAGAACTGAATACCGCTAATATTGCTGAAACAGTAGATACTCACCGCGTAAGACTTGAATTGAATTACCTTGGTGCCGGAGAAATTATTGTGCTGAAAAACATCTATTACGATTACGACAAATTCAATATCAGACCCGATGCTGCATCTGAATTAGACCGTTTGATAGAGATTATGAAAAAGTATCCTGCCATGAAAATTGAAATGCGTTCGCACACCGATAGCAGAGGCTCTGATTCATACAACGAAAAGCTTTCTGACAACCGCGCCAAATCCGCAGCCCAATACATCATCAGCAAAGGCATTGCGAAAAATCGCCTAACATTTAAAGGCTATGGCGAAAAGGTTCCTGTGAACAAATGCGTGAATGATGTGCCATGCTCCGAAGAAGAACATCAAATGAACCGCAGAACCGAATTCAAAGTTTTGGTGCAGCCCGATGGTATGGAAGTGCAGGGAACTATCAATAATTAATTCCAAGCCTGTGTAAAACTTATTATGCAAAGCCCGCAGATGATTACTGCGGGCTTTGTATTTTTATGCTACTCTATGAATATTCCATCTAAACTCATACAAGACGCTGTTAATGAATTTTCAAAACTGCCCGGCATAGGAAGAAAATCTGCGCTGCGGCTCGCTTTACATTTGCTGAAGCAACCGCAACAACAAGCCGAACAATTAGGTAATGCAGTTATGGCTATGAGACAGCAAGTTCAATTTTGTAATCGCTGTCATAATGTTTCCGACCATGATTCTTGCAGTATTTGCAACAATCGCAACCGAAATGCAGAAGTAGTTTGTGTAGTTGAAAATATCAGAGATGTTATTGCCATTGAAAACACTCATCAATTCAACGGGCTGTATCATGTTTTGGGTGGCGTTATCTCACCCATTGAAGGCATCGGTCCCGAAACACTAAAAATTGATTCGTTATTGAATAGAATTCAAAACGAAAAAATCACAGAGCTCATAATGGCGCTCAGCCCCACTATGGAGGGCGATACTACTATATTTTATATTTCAAAAAAAGCAGCCCCTCTTGGAGTAAAAGTAACTACCATTGCGCGTGGTATTTCTTTTGGTGGCGAATTGGAATATACCGATGAACTTACGCTTGCCCGTTCTATTACCAATAGGCAGCCTTATGAAAATTATTTGGTGAGCAGATAAAATTGCTTGTTTAAAATTCAAATAGATAAAGCATGCGGCAATAATGACAATTGCCAATTTGTCCCCTCTCCCCTGCTCATTTTTCCGACAAACCCCACTAAATCCGTAATTCTGTCTGCCAATCTTGCATCAACACCCAAAGGCACGAACATTGAATAAGTGGGGTAACCCAAAACTCTCCCCCGCTTGAGGGGGAGTGCGCGAAGGGCGAGGGGGAGAAAAAAGTTATAAAGTGAAAAAAACATACCGAACCTTATAACCTTAATAATACACAACAAATTAATAAACAAACAAAAACAATCATACAATGGGAAAAATTATCGGAATTGACTTAGGAACTACCAACTCTTGCGTTTCAGTGATGGAAGGCAACGAGCCGGTGGTAATTGCAAATGAAGAAGGTCGCAGAACCACTCCTTCGGTAGTGGCATTTTTGGCAAATGGAGAACGTAAAATTGGCGATTCGGCAAAACGCCAGGCAATCACCAACCCTACCAAAACCATTTCTTCGATTAAACGCTTCATGGGCAATCGCTTCAGCGAAAACACCCAAGAAACCAGTCGTGTGCCTTATAAAATTATAAAAGGCGATAACGACACCCCGCGTGTTGACATTGACGGACGCATGTATTCGCCACAGGAAATTTCTGCTATGGTTTTGCAGAAAATGAAAAAAGTGGCTGAAGATTATTTGGGTCAAACAGTTACCGAAGCCGTTATTACCGTTCCGGCATACTTTAACGACTCGCAACGTCAGGCAACTAAAGAAGCCGGTGAAATTGCAGGCTTAACTGTAAAACGTATCCTCAACGAACCTACCGCAGCCGCACTTGCCTACGGTTTGGATAAGCAACACAAAGACATGAAAATTGCCGTGTATGATTTGGGTGGCGGAACCTTTGACGTATCAGTGCTCGAATTGGGCGATGGCGTGTTTGAAGTGAAAAGCACCAATGGCGATACGCACTTGGGTGGCGATGATTTCGATCAGGTGATTATTGACTGGCTGGCTGATGAATTTAAGAAAGACGAGAACATTGATTTGCGTAAAGACCCTATGGCTTTGCAACGCTTAAAAGAAGCTGCCGAAAAAGCCAAGATTGAATTGTCGGGCACTTCCGAAACCGAAATCAACCTGCCTTATGTAACGGCTGTAGATGGTGTGCCCAAGCACTTGGTGAAAAAATTAACCCGCGCCAAATTTGAAAGCCTTGCCGACAGTTTGGTTCAAAGAACTTTGAAACCCTGCGAAGAAGCCTTGCGCGATGCAGGTTTGAAACCTTCTGAAATTGACGAAATTGTTTTGGTGGGCGGTTCTACCCGTATCCCGAAAATTCAGGAAGTGGTAGAAAAATTCTTCGGAAAGAAACCTTCTAAAGGCGTGAACCCCGATGAAGTAGTAGCCGTTGGCGCTGCCATTCAAGGCGGCATTTTGAGTGGCGATGTAACCGATGATATTGTGTTGGTGGATGTTACTCCGCTCTCGCTCGGTATCGAAACGATGGGCGGTGTGTTCACCAAATTGATTGAAGCCAACGCCACCATTCCCAAAAAAGAAAGCCAGGTGTTTACCACCGCGCAGGATAGCCAACCTAGTGTAGAAATACACATTTTGCAGGGCGAGCGCAGCATGGCGAAAGATAACCGCAGCATTGGTCGTTTCCACTTAGATGGTATTCCACCGGCACAACGTGGCGTGCCGCAAATTGAAGTAACTTTCGATGTAGATGCCAACGGTATTTTAAGCGTGAAAGCAAAAGACAAAGGCACCGGCAAAGAACACGGCATACGCATTGAAGCATCTACCGGCTTGAGCAAAGACGAAATTGAAAAGATGAAGAACGAAGCCAAAGCCAACGAAGACCGCGACAAGAAAGAGCGCGAAAAGGTGGATACGCTGAACGCTGCCGACTCGCTGATTTTCCAAACAGAAAAACAAATGACCGAACTAGGCGATAAAATTCCTGCCGATTTGAAAACACCTATTGAAGCCGCCTTAACCGAACTGAAAGCCGCGCACCAAAGCCAGAATTTAGAGGCAGTAGAAGCAGGCACTAAAAAACTGAACGATGCTTGGGCAGCCGCTTCGCAAGCCATTTACAACGCACAGCAACAAGCAGGTGGCGAGCAAGCCGGAGCACAAGCCGATGCCGGAGCTACAGGTGGCGATGTAGGCAATGGAGATAATGTTACTGATGCGGAATATGAAGAAGTGAAATAGGATTTCTGATTTAGGAATTCTGATTTATGATTTA
>CAZFFP010000070.1:0-20160 GCA_964518215.1 uncultured Chitinophagaceae bacterium | reverse complement strand
GTTTTGGAACATATTGTGGACACCGTGCTGCAATTTGAAGGCGACCGCAATTATAACTATCGCATTTTGCGCACTTCCAAAAACCGTTTTGGTTCTACTTCAGAATTGGGCATTTACGAAATGCAGCAAAAAGGTTTGAGGCAGGTTCCCAATCCTTCTGAACTGCTCTTGTCGCAACGCGAAGAATGGCTGAGCGGCATTACCATTGGCGCTACGGTAGAAGGGCTGCGCCCTATGCTTATTGAAACTCAGGCTTTGGTAACACAGGCAGTTTTCGGCACTCCGCAACGCTCGGTTACGGGTTTTGATTTGCGCAGACTGCACATGTTGCTAGCCGTTTTAGATAAGCGATTGGGTTTTCACTTCGGAATGAAAGATGTGTTTTTGAATATTGCCGGAGGTATTAAAGTGGAAGACCCTGCCATTGATTTGGCTGTGGTGAGCGCCTTGCTTTCGTCTTATGAGGACACCGTTATTCCTCCCAATAATTGCTTTGCAGGCGAGGTAGGTTTGTCGGGCGAAATACGCTCGGTGAACCGCATTGAGCAACGCATTTCAGAAGCCGATAAACTGGGTTTTGAAAAAATATTTGTTTCGAGCTACAGCGTTAAAGGGCTTTCGCTTTCCAAATACAAAATTGAAGTGGTGAAGGTGAACAAGGTGCAGGAAGTTTTCGGGAACTTATTTTAATTATTACCACTTTTCAGTTCACTTTCAGACGAACATTCTATGGGTGTTTTCATCCGTTTTTTAACGCAGGAAAATCTCTGATTTTCATCACGTTTTTTAGTAGAAAAAAATCCATACATTTCGCTCCGCTTTCAAAATCACTTTATGTTCTCAAACAAACAAAATATTATTATGGCAGGCGTTGCAATAACTGCCTTACTTATCGGCTTTTTTATAGGAAGCGAACTAGTAAAACCCGACATGCCGCCACCCGTCAATTCAAAAACCGATGAAAACGAAGTATCGACAAACATAACCGTTGAAACAAGAAAGGGCGGTTATCAATACATCAATCCTCTGTTGGAATGTGATAATGCGAAGCATTCAAAAGGCATATCTCTTACATTGCTCGAAAAAAAATTGAACGAGTATATTCAACGCTCCTACAATGAAAAACTAACCACTCATATTTCTGTATATTTTCGCGACCTCAATACCGGGGCATGGACCGGAGTAAAAGAAAATGAAACCTATGCACCAGCCAGCTTATTGAAGTTGCCGCTGATGATAGCTGTTTTGAAAAAGGCTGAATCCGACCTTTCTGTTCTGCAAAAAGAACTAGTTTATCAAACTCCCTACCACACCGATATGGAATATTTTATCTCGAATCCATATCCCTTGCAGTTGGGAAAATCATATAAAGTAGAAGAATTGATATATCGCATGATGGTATATTCAGACAACGAATCGAAAGGTTTACTTTATGATTTTGTAGGCGAGCAATTTGTATATGCTGTAACTGCCGAATTGGGAATAAATCTTTCAGGTATAGATTTGAATGAAAACAGTATTTCAGTAAGAATTTATTCGAAATATTTCCGTCTGTTATATAATGCCACTTACTTGAATAAAGAAATGTCCGAAAAAGCCCTTTCCATCATGAGTAATGCTGTTTTCGATTTAGGTTTGGGCGCGGGAATTCCTAAAAACATAGGGCTTTCAAATAAGTTTGGTGAAAGAGGAACCAAACATAATAATGTAAAACAACTCCATGATTGCGGCATCATATATTATCCCGGCTCGCCCTATTTACTTTGCGTAATGACCAGAGGGAATGATTTTAGCACATTGGCACAAGTACTTGCCGAAATTTCACAGTTAGTGTATGAAAATGTTGATTCCGGAATAACTGTGGTCAATTAGTGTATGACAGGTTTCTGTTTATCTTATTGGTGCATACATAAAGTTTGCTCCTATACAAAAATTATGAACCTATCTGTTTCTCATAAAATTATGCAGCATTTTAGCCATGCGCTCAGGACTTTTTTCTTTTCTGAAACGCTTTTCAAAACGTGCCGAACTCTTATCGTCTTGCTTAGCAAAGTCAAGCATGTCCTGATGCAGTTCTTTGCTCAAATTCCAGTGAGACACTAAGCTGTTCCACTCGTCAGCAGCATAAAATTTTTCAATCACCCACGGATGTAAAGTCGCAACTGCTTTGTTGTAAAATCTTTTTTTCAGCCTTATTTCAATATCATATTTGCCGTTGTATGGGTTGTAGGCAAACTGGGTGTATTGTTCTTTCCACTGCCAAAGCACCTTATCGAACAGTTGCCAATCTGATGCGTTCGCAATCATGATTTCCATTTTTTCGAGCAGCAGGTTTCCAAGCGATTTTGCCGTTTCGTAATCGGCTGTTTGCGTATAAATCTGCAATTGATTTCTGAAATATTCGGCTATCCATCGCTGCCTTATATCAGCGCCCAAGCCCGTTAATGGCTGATAGATGTTGTCGAGCAAAGCCAGTTTTTCAGACATAACATCTTCGAGTTGCTGTAATTCATCTTCTTTGTGCAGGGCATTGTATGATTTGTCAATTATCGGGAGTTGCGTGTGGAGTTCATCGGCAATATTCAAAACCAATTGATGCATGATTTTAAAAATTTCAAATGAAGCAGTATCTCTATCGGCAAGTGGCAAGTTAATCGAAAGGGAATCGAAAAAAGCGCCTTTTGCTTCTTTATTTTCATTCAACAAATCCACCCAGTGCAACACGCCTTGTTCGAAGCGGTTTTTGTAATTGAACAAGGGAAGTTGTGTGCGCTGTTGCAGCGAATCAATCAATTGAAATTTTTCTAACGATGCTTTTGCAAAAGCAATAGCTAAATCGAGTTCGCTGCTCCAGCCCCGATTGATGAGTAAATTTCGATAGCTCAGTCTTTTTTCAATTTCTTTTGAGAGTAGTTGAATCAGGCTATCGGTTTGTGCTATCAAATGGGTTTCTGTTTCAGAAATAGGATATTCTATTTTTTTGAAAAACGGACCTTTTCTTTCAAAACTGAATGGAAAACTTGAAAGCTGAAATCCTGAATAGAACAAGTTATTGAAATAATGATTTTTGAATTCGTTGGCAGTTGAAGGTGTGCCATCGTTATCAAACGAATGAGCGCCTATGCGAAAACCAGGATTTTCTTCGGCAGATTTAAGTGCGGCTAATTGTATTTTTACCAACTCGAAATTTTTATGTTCAATACCATCCTTTGTTGTTGTTTTTATTTCGAGCAATAAACCCTGTTCGTATGTTCTTTCTTCTTTTATAATTTCTTCCGAAGGGTCTTTCCTGTATTGATAAATCCAGATGCCTGTGGCAAAACCATCGTTGT
This sequence comes from uncultured Chitinophagaceae bacterium, assembly GCA_964518215.1. GTDB lineage: Bacteria > Bacteroidota > Bacteroidia > Chitinophagales > CAIOSU01 > CAYSGX01. The sequence goes on along the minus strand of CAZFFP010000070.1, from coordinate 16,828 downwards.
CGCAAAAACCCGTGAGTGAGAAATTATTTTCGACATCGCTGATGCTGAATTTTCCTGCAATAAGTCCGCTTTCAAAAGTTGCCTGTATCTGCAAACCCTTTTTCTGAATCTGCATATTGGAATTAACGCTATCTATATTCAATTTCCAAAGTCCCTGAGGTTTGCCGTTTTGAAAAGATGCTTCCCACAAAAATCTTTTTCCGGCAGTATTAAAATTGGGTGATAGTGTTTTCCCCGGCTCAATGGTGTAGTTCCATTCGCCTTCTTCCCAAAGCCAATTGCCATTGGGAGCATGATTTTTCAAATTTCCTTTGGCAGCAAATGTTTTGAGATATTGCGCGGAAAGTTCGCGCCAGCGCAATTCAAAATTCCCTTTTTCGGGAAGCAGCGTATCTGTCCATGTGCCTCTGGATTTCACTTCGCCCTGCAAACCAAAACTGTCGAAAAACCGCTGAGTGTTTTGCGCCTGAGCCATGCTTCCAACTAAAAAGAACAGCAACAGCAAATAACACAATCTGCTCAAAACATTAAGAGAACCTTTGTTAATCATAGCGCTTCATTTTCTTTTCTGCTGAAAATGGTTTTCATAATATCATCCATATTGTAAGCAACACTAATTTGCAAATGATGCCCGATGTCGGCTTTTGATAAGCTCGGCACGCTGATGAGTTGATTCATGTAGCCCACTTGAAAATTCAGATTGGGACTTACCTGATAGCCCAACCCTCCATACAATCGGTTGCGGTCGAAAATTTCGCCCGATACTCCGCGCCCGATATTGACAAAAATTTCATTATTGCCCGACACAAAGAAATGCCGCAAATGTGGCGACAATGAATACAACGGAATGATTGCCTGAAAACGATAGCGTATTCGGGTGTCGTAGGTGAATTTGTCTTGTGTAACATTTTTTATAAATCGCTGCTCCAAACGATAGCGATGTTCCATAAAAAGCACTTTAGTTCTGTGCCGCAATATCACTTGTTGCCAGGCGCGGTTTTCGCTCACGGTATTTGCCGTTTTATTATCGGGCGAAGGAGTGGTGTAAAAAAATCCGTAACCTGCCGTGAGCATCACCGTAGGGTCCAAATACCAGTTTACGCCCACGCGCACCAAACTTTGTGCAATAGTATTTTTAAGCAGATAATTGCGCAACTGCACTTCTGAGTGTATGCCTACTTTTTTATTTATTCTGTTATCACCGGTGTAAACCAACCATTGACCATAAGGATTTGTTCTTGATTGGTTTTGCGAAAAAGAACTGATAGGGAACAACAACAGCATCATTAATATCATCACCGACCAATATCCGGTATCAAAACAAACATAACTTTTCATCTGCTTCATGACACAAAACTATAACCTTCGTGGAAACACTTTTACAACTTTACGTTGAAAGTGGTTGAAAATGAAGCAAACATTACTGCTTTACAATTGAATAACTAATAATCACAAAAAATCCCCGTCCAATATTGAACGGGGATTGTAATGACAGGCAATTTCAAATTACTATTTGCTCAACATAATTCTGCGGACAGCAATGTGATTATCATAATTTACTTTCACGAAATATAATCCGTCAGAAAATTCTGCAAGAGAAATAGTTTGTTGTGCATTTCTGGTATTGCCAAGCTCAGCCTGAGCAACAATTTTTCCTAACACATTAAACACTTCGATAGAAACATTTCTGTTTTCGCGCAGTTCAATACTGACGTTTACATTTCCTTTGGTAGGATTAGGGAATACTCCCAAATTCAGCCCGTTGGCTAAATCTTCAATACCCACTGTAAATCCTACGGTTACAGATGTTGTTGCAGAACAACCATTGGCATCGGTAACAGTTGCCGAGTAACTTCCCGGAGCCACTCCACTGTTGTTGGCGGCAGTTGCTCCATTGCTCCAGCTATAAGTGTAAGGGGCTGTTCCGCCTGAAGCAATAACCGAAGCAGTGCCATCGGTAGCTGTTTGCGAAGAAGCATTAATAGAAGAAGTGGTTAAAGTAACCGTTCCCTGACTATTACTAATGGAAACTGAAACAGTTCCCGAACAACCGTTAGCGTCTGTAGCAGAAACGTTATAAGTGCCACCGCCCAAGTTGTTGAAAGTTCCGGTTTGATTAGAACTTCCTGAAATATTGTATGTATAAGGAGTTGCTCCACCGGTAGCCAGTAACGTAAAAGAACCGTTAGGACTGACACAGGAAGTGTTAGGTGTATTATTAGTGGTTTGGACGCTGAGGGTATTAGGCTGATTTTGCACATTTACTGAAAGTGTTCCGGTGCAGCCATTCGATGCCGATACAGTTACTATATAGGTTCCTCCATTCAGCGCATTAAATGTTCCTGTTTGATTGGTAGAGGCAGGAATAGAAAATGAATAAGGAGCAGGAGCACCCGAAGCTGCCACTGTAAAACTTCCGTTGAAAGGAGACGAACATGCGGTATTAGGTGCGCTATTTTGAAGATTGATATTAACTGTAGTGTTTTGTCCGGTTACCTGAACACTGGTAATTGAGGTGCAACCCGAAGGCACATCTGTAGCGGTAATACTGTAAGTCCCTGTAGGCAATTGTGAGAATGTTCCTGTTTGGTTGGTTTGCCCTGCAGTAGAGTAAGAATAATTACCACTACCACCCGAAGCAGTAACCGAAATGGAGCCGTTAGGATTCGCACAAGAATTGCTGGGCGTATTATTCGTAACCTGAATAGCAATAGTGGGCGGGTTATTGCCAACAGCTATCGAAGTGGTTCCAGTGCAACCATTGGCATCGGTAACATTTACAGTATAGCTGTTGGATGCAAGTCCGGTAAACGAACCCGATTGATTGGATGTGCCTGCTGCGGCATAAGTATAAGGCGATGCCCCGTTAGCAGCGGTAACTGCAAAACTGCCGTTAGAGCCGGTGCAGGAAGTGTTCGGATTATTGGTAACCGTATTCATGGTCACAACTAAAGGATTATTATTTACGGTTGCCGAAACAGTTCCGGTGCAGCCGTTATTGTCTGTAATGGTAACATTATAGGTGCCGGGAGCAAGCCCTGTCAAAGTGTATGGGTTAGAAGGCAACGGCAATGTTTGTCCCTGATAAGTAAAGGTATATGGAGCACTTCCGTTAGTAACCTGAACCGTTACAGAGCCGTTGTTGGGCAGTTGACAATTGGTATTGGGCTGGACTGCAACATTAATGTTCAGAGTCAGAGCATTATTGGGCACCACCACCGACAAAGTTCCGGTACAGCCATTATTGTCGGTAGCCGTAACAATATGTGTACCCGGCTCCAATCCTGAAAATGCTCCGGTAGTATTAGTGGTCCCGTTAAACGAATAGCTGTAGGGACTTACTCCTCCGCTGGCACTTACGGTAAATCCACCGTTGTAGGGCGCAGAGCAAGAAGTATTAGCTGCTACTGAACCTTGAACCGTAACTGTAATAGCAGGAGTAGTGGTAGGGACCGTAACGTTAATGGTTGCGGTACATCCATTACTGCTCAACGCTTGAACGGCATATTGTCCACCGGCAAGCCCGGTGAAAATGCCATCCTGATTCACAATATTGGGGCTAACTAATATGTATGTGTAAGGTGCTATTGCACCGGAAGCGGCAACTGTAAAACCTCCGTTGGGTGTAGCGCAGGAAGTATTGGTAGTAGAACTGCCAACCTGAGCTACCGTTATATTAGTGTTGCTGCTTGGCACAATAATATTAATAGTACCGATGCATCCCGTTGCATCTCTTGCAGTAAATGTATAAGAACCTGCTAGTCCGCCAAAGGTAGCACTTGCCTGAAAATTAGTTCCGTTAATACTGTACTGGTATGGAATGGTGCCTCCGGAGGCGTTCAGTGTAACAGAGCCGTTTGGCGTATCACAATCAGAATTAGGAGTAATATTGGTTGTGGTAACAGAAATATTCGGAAGATTGTTGGTAATGGTAACCGAAGTAGTAGCGGTGCAACTGTTATTATCGGTTACGGTAACTGTATAACCTCCTGCCGCAAGCCCGGTGAAAGTGCCGGTTTGATTAGACGAACCGGTAATGGCATAAGTATATGGCGAAGCACCTGCGCTCGCAGACACCGTGAATGCTCCGTTGGGTGTGCCGCAAGAAGAGTTAGGTGTATTGTTGGTAGTGTTGAGAGTAATGGTAGGGCAACCTGCGGCTGTAGTGCATACTTGCGCATCCATCCAATGAGTAAGCTCTAATCCCCATCCGTCAAAATAATCCACCCATCCATTAACGGGTGGTCCCCATAATTCCCATCCGCGTCCGGGAATGGTTTGCCCATCAGCATTGGTTACTAAAGCCACTGTATCGCCCGAAGCATAAGTAAATTGTATGCCAACATAAAAACCTGAACCAACAGAGACAGGAGTGGCGAAATTAACTACATAGGGGTTAGGGAATACCGGAAGCGAAGAAATAGCAACTGTTTGTGAAGAGAGAACAGTGCCCGGAGCGCCTGCTGCACCATTATTGTTCCAAACTCTTACCTGAACATTTCCGGTTCCTTTGGCTATTCCGAAATAAAGCGTTGCTTGTGTTAAATCAGCAGTTCCATAAGGATTGGAGAAAAATTCAACTTTTGCTATATCTCCAAACTCGTTGTGACCCGAAACGTATCCGTCAAAACTTGTAGGGTCAGAATATAATGAAGGTGTGTGAGTAGCAGGATTGTAGTTTCTGAGAGTGGTGCAGGTAGGAGTGCCACCACCTTGTTGGAACTGATAAATCGGCAAGATGATAAAATCGGCATCAAAATCGTCCTGAGTGCCAGGATAAAATAAAGCATCATTTGCCTTTAGCCACCTATTGACAAATGTTCCCCAAACACCACTATTGGCGTTGGTTCTTACTAAAGACCTTCTAAGTCCTAATCCGCTTCCATTGGTAGAATTAACAACCATATTCGTGTCGTTTTTGTTTGTGGCGGCAATTTCCACCGCAATGGCAAACGCATTGGTAACCGACACAGGATTCGTGAAATAATAGGTATTCAGAATTAACTGTGTGTCAACTGCAGAAGTTGTATATGTGGTTGTAGCCAAAGCAGCACCTGTGGGCAGGCTGTCGGCTCCTACATTGAACAACCTGATGTTGTAAATATCCGAAGTTGAAACCTGACGTTTGGCTCCGAAAGCTATTTGCACTCCGGTTACTTGCACGGTTCCGCTCACCGAAAAATATTGACCAACATCGGTTAAAATGACGCTTGAGTTCGCAACTGCAAGACCCAATGCATTATCAAACGGATAAGTGATGGTGTCTGTAACAGTTTGTGCCTGAAGTCCGGTGCAAAACATGGTTATTGCAAGTGCCAGACAAGTAAAGATTTTGTTCATGATTGGGTTTTAGTTTTATGTGGTCGAATTTACTGATTTGATTGCAAAAGTAAAGTTTCTTTATTGGTGCATACAATAATATTAAACAAATTAATTGTTGGTAAAATACTATTTGTGCTCAATTTCGGTCAGGATCTTTTTCGGAATCGATTTTAAGAATAGTCAGCTAAAGTATTTAGACCAAATTGAATAATTGATTTTTGCATTTCATTAGTCAGTTAATTTTTTCAGGTTATAAAACTCTTTACTGAAATAAACCCATATTAGATTAATTGTTTGTTGTTATATCGCTTGATATAGCCCACGGTTTAAACCGTGGGCTATATCGAGCGCGAGTTATTAGCTTTGCCGCATATTTCTTTCAGGATAAAAACCTGACAACCATGATACAAAAAACAGAACTGCGCGTGCCGCCCATGACGGCACACAGCGATGAAGCGTTGATGCAACATGCCGCAATGCAACTCGATATTTCAAGAAAAGAAATTACCGGAATCAGGCGTTTGAGGCAATCTTTAGATGCACGGGGCAAAAAAATATTTTTTCAAATTACTGCTGAAGTTTTTGTCAACGAGCCTTTTCTGCCTCGCGCCTCAGACATTCAGTTTTCGTTTAAAAATGTAAGTAACGCTTCACCCGTCATTATAGTCGGAGCAGGACCTGCCGGAATTTTTGCCGCCCTGAAGCTGATTGAAGCGGGCAAAAAACCCATGATTCTCGAACGGGGAAAAGATGTGAAAGAGCGCAGAAGAGATTTGGCATTGCTCATGAAAGAGCGCAGGGTAAATCCCGAAAGCAATTATTGTTTTGGCGAAGGCGGAGCCGGCACTTTTTCCGATGGAAAACTTTATACCCGCTCTTCCAAGCGGGGCGATATTGAGCGGATACTTCAACTTTTTGTGATGCACGGTGCCGATGAGCGTATTTTATATGAAGCACATCCGCACATAGGAACCAATAAACTTCCGCAGATAATAACCCGAATGCGCGAAACCATTTTGCAACACGGAGGCGAATTTCATTTCAACAGCAAAGTAACTCGACTCATCATTGATAATGATACGTGTAGGGGTGTGAAATTATTATCGGGCGAAAAAATAAAAGCCGATGCGGTGATTGTTGCCACAGGGCATTCGGCACGCGATATTTTCACCATGCTGCACGAACAAAAAATTGCCATCGAAGCAAAACCGTTTGCGCTTGGAGTGCGCATTGAGCATTCGCAAACTTTAATAGATTCCATTCAATATCATTGCGATTCTCGCGGCTATTATTTACCACCGGCATCTTATAATCTGGTGCATCAGCACGAGGGCAGAGGCGTATTTTCCTTTTGCATGTGTCCGGGCGGCATTATTGCTCCCGCCATGACTCATCCGAACGAAATTGTAGTGAATGGTTGGTCACCTTCTAAAAGAAATAATCCGTTTGCAAATTCAGGAATTGTGGTGAGTGTAGATGTAAAAGATTTCCTTCCTTTTCAAAAGCACGGCAGCCTTGCAGCCATGCACTTTCAGCAAGAAACCGAACAAAAAGCATTTGTTGCCGGAGGCAGCAACCTCAGTGCGCCTGCACAACGCATGACCGATTTCGTTAAGCAAAAAATTTCCGATACGCTTCCCGAAACTTCTTATTATCCGGGAGTAGCTTCGGTGAATTTATGGGAGGTGTTGCCGCCACAAGTAAGCGCTGCACTCAAAGAAGGTTTGATTGGTTTCGGAAAAAAAATGAATGGATATTTTACCGAAGAAGCGGTACTGGTAGCTCCCGAATCGCGCACCTCATCGCCTGTGCGCATACCCCGCGACAAACACACTTTACAGCATCCACAAATCAAAAATTTATTTCCCTGTGGCGAAGGCGCGGGTTATGCAGGGGGTATTGTGTCGGCAGCTATGGATGGAGAGTTATGTGCTTCCATGTGTGTAGTGAAATGAATTATTCCGCTTTTACAAAACTTCTTTTACTCACCGGAAGCAAAGAGTTTTGATGAGTTTTATATGAATGATTGTTCTCCGAAACATTCAATAGTGAAATGCCTTCGCGGTGGCGCACTTCGTAAAAATTTTTACCCAGAATTTTCACTTGTTGATTCGATTCATATTGAAAAGGCAATTTGCTCTGATACAATTGCATGGCTTTTTCATTGTAATGATTAATGTAGTCTGAAGTAAAAACTAATGAGCCGAAAATATTATTCGTCTGAAACAAAATTTCTTTTTCGTTCCAGCGCAATTTTGTTTTTTCATCTCGCAGCACAAACACATCGGGGTCGTTCCAAAACATATTGCCGTTGAGGTGTCTTCTGCCAATATTGGTAGTGATGGTGTTCCATACCGAAAGTCGTTCGCGCATGTGCTGCATTTTCAAAAAACGCTGTTCCCATTTCTGATGAATATCGCTGCTCACTCTGCAATAATCTGTTAAATGAAATGCCGTGCCGAGCGGAACACCGCAACCGAGAATATATTTATCGCCACACCATTCGCGCAGCAGCAACATGGCATCGAACATGGTTTCGCCACGGGTTTTGTTTTGTGGCGGATGAATACATGCGGCAAATAAAAAATCGAGTTTCACCAAGTCATATCCTTGCACATTCAACACGGTGTCGAAAGTATTTTTCAAATATTGCTGCACTTCCTTATTATAAATATTGAGCGGATAATACCAACCGCTCCACAAAGGATTGAAGCCAGCTTTAATCGGTTTACCCTTCTTGTTTTTCAGCAGCCAGTCGGGATGTGTTTCGCGCAGTGCCGATTTTTTCTCCACTATGTAAGGCGCTAACCACAAGCCTGCCTTGAAGTTTTTTGCATGAATACTGTCGGCAATCATTTTCATTCCCTGCGGAAAACGAGCATTGGTTTGTGTCCATTCGCCAATAGATTTTTGAAAGCCGTCATCAATTTGAAACATCGTTATAGGAATGTTTTGCTGATCAAAGGCGTATAGATTTTTCAGAATAGTATCAGCAGCAATATCGCGGTAGTAGTGATACCAACTAGTCCATCCGGCTTGCGGTTGAGCATCGGATGCTTTAATGTCGAAGCCTTTTTTGGTTGCTTCGTTTTTTACATTCTGAAAATTGATGGCGGCATACTGTTGAAACAAATCGTATTCATTGCCGCTGCCTTCTGTCCATTCCAACAAATTGAAATTAATATTTGCGGGCAGTTGCAAACCATTCAATTCTTTAATGATTTTAAGTTTTGATTTTTTTAATTGGTAACTGAAAATGGTAAAGCCCGAAAACTCCGCCACCGATGCCAGCAAAGTGATTTCGGTTTGAGCTTTGTTGCGCAAAAAAGTATAAGTCCAACTGTGCAGATTGCCCTGGCGAGCTTTGTATTTGAAGTAACTGTAATCGCCATAATATTTGGCAATGAGCTTTGCCAATACGCCCGCTTTTTTAATTTTTTCATCGGGGAAAAATTCTTTGGAAGTAGTCCAGCTTTGAAAGCCGTTGCAGAAATAAGTGAGATATTGCGAGGTGTCAATGCTTGCTTCCACATGCGCATTCAGCAAAGAAATATCTTTTCGTGTTTGCAATTCAATTTTATAATGCGCCAGTGGATGCGCTTCGTTTTTTTGATGAAAAAAAATACTCAGCGCATCGTTATCGAAATTTTTTCCGAAAGGTATTTGAATGAGAGTCTTGTTTTTATTTTCTGACAAGTATTCAATATGCAATGTGTGATATGAAATTTGTTGAGCGAAAATTTTTTCCGCAGAAAACCCGAAACAAACCAGCAACAAAATCCAAGTAACAATTTGCATAAAATGTATTATTCTGAAACGCCTGTTTTCACGTGGCGATAAGCGATATACAGCAACAAACCTATAGGTCCCATCAATAAAGTAAACACCAAAGGTGCAATGATTCGCAAATGCGGAATGTTTCGTTTTTGTGCATCGCGCACCATCCACATGCCTACAAACGAATCGAATACCAGATAATGAATCCAACCGGCAAGCAATGCGCCATCTGATTCAAAAAGCAGATGCAATTCTTTCAAAGAGCCGAATCCTCCATTACCTTGCCCGATACTTTGAATGATGAGAAAAGCATAAATCAGCGCAAGTGTGAGTTGTAAAAAATAAGTGCGGCAAAACCATTTGGTAATGGTATGGTTGGGAATAAAAATGAGCATTACCCAAAATGGCAAAATCGTGGCATTGCATACCATGAAAAGAAATTCAAAATTGAACATGAAAATTGTTTTTGGCGGCACTAATATATGGAAGAAAGACAAGTCATGCTTGCCTTACAAAGCATCTTCTATTTTAGTGGCGTTCACAAATCCTTTCACAATATCAAAACTGCGCTGGTGCTCATCGGGCAGCGGATTCACTTTGGCGAATTTCACCAAGTCGGCTAATTCGAGCATTTCGTGCAAAGCTAATTTTTGTTCGGCAGGCGCATACAATGTTTTCATTTTGTGCATAATTTCAACGGTAGTGGCTTCCAAAGCAATAATCTTGTAGCGGTTTTCCAGATACTCGCGAATAATATCCGAAAGTTCAGAATGATATGTTTTTACTTCGCCTTTTTGCCAAAGTTGCTGAGCTTCTAATTTTTGCAATTGTTCTAATGCAATGATGTGAGCGGGCAATTTGGGCTTTTCCGGCTTAACAATAATTTTTTGTTTCTTTTTTCTGCTCCATAAATACCAAACGAACAAACCAAGCAGCAGCGAAATAATGGCGGTGATGATGAGTTGCAGTTTTATTTCTTCAAAAATAAACGGCATGTCCATCGGTTCTTTTATGGGAGCAATGCCCTTGGAAGTGTCCACTTCAAGAGTTGCCACCGCAAAGAATAATGTATCGGTAGAGAGACTATCGAACTGTTGAGTTTGTGTATTGAAAAACAACACCGTCAGTGGCGGAATTATATACAAGCCAGAATCATAAGCGGAAAGTAAATACGAATAGGTTTTATGAACAATTTTTCCTTTTATTATAGAATCAACTGCCAGACTATCTAAGTAATCAATTTCTTTTTCGCCAATCTTAATTGTTTTTGATAGTTGCGGAAAACGCGCATCCACGCTGGTGTCGTAAGTGGCAGTAACATGAAGGGGAATATGGTCGCCAATGAGATATTGCGTAGTGTCGAGTTTCGATTTGAGGGTGTATTGAGCGAATGTTGGTTGAGTCCATAGACCATAGACGATAGTCCATAGTATCATCGAAGTGAAAATATTGGATATTCGATTTGTGATTTGCGATTTTCGACTTTTACTTGTTTGGTTCGACACAATATTCTTGTTCAGGTATTTCATTGAAAATTCATTTTCTGTTTCCGTCAGCTAAAGCAGACGGCAAGTTTTTTTGCCTCATCCCCAACACTTCTCAACTCCATCTTCAATCTCAACATTACATCCCTACTCTGCGCAGTAGGGGCAATATCTCAACATTTTCTTCCATGCCATCTAACTACAAATGGTCATCCCCCTGCTATGCAATTAGCTACCGCACTCCCACTTTGCAATCGCCACAACTCCACACGCATGGGGGACATTTTACATTCCCTAATTCTCCACTTTTACACTTCAATCTGACTATAAAAAATATAACTTCTAAAATCAAACTTCTACCTTCCAAATCATAATTCAGAAATCAGAAATCCAAACTCATCTCCTCGTTCCTCTGCTTCTGAAAAAACTCATCAGCGCTTTGGCGTAATCTTGTTGTGTATTGATGCTCACTAAATCGGCTCCGCAGCGCATGAATGTGGTTCGGGCATAATTGAACAACTCGTTGTAATGCTTCGCATATTCTATGCGCACTCTTTTATTGGAAGTGTCTATCCATTGCACTTGTCCGGTTTCGGCATCAACGGCACGAAGCAGACCTACATCGGGCAGTTCTTTTTCGCGCTCGTCAAATATGCGCACACCAATCACATCGTGTTTGCGGGCTGCAATATTGAGTGCATCCAAAAATTTATTATCCATGAAATCTGAAAGCAAAAAACAAATGCTGCGCTTCTTCATCATATTGGTGAGGTAGCGCAAGGCATTGCCCACATCAGTGCCTTTTTGCACCGGCTGAAAATCTATCAGTTCTCGAATGATGCGTAGAATATGCGATTTCCCTTTTTTCGGGGGAATGAATTTTTCAATCGTGTCGCTGAAAAAAATGATGCCTACTTTATCGTTGTTGCTGATGGCAGAAAATGACAATACGGCACATATTTCAGTAATCAATTCAGATTTAAAAACTTTTTGTGTGCCGAAAAAACTCGACTGACTCACATCCACCAGCAGCATCACCGTGAGTTCTCTTTCTTCTTCAAAAATCTTCACATAAGGATGATTGAAGCGGGCGGTTACGTTCCAGTCAATGGCGCGTATGTCATCGCCATACTGATACTCGCGCACTTCGCTGAACGACATGCCTCTGCCCTTGAACACCGTATGATACTCACCCGAAAAAAGGTGATTGCTCAAGCCGCGTGTCTTGATTTCAATTTTTCTAACTTTTTTTATGAGTTCAGTTGTTTCCATAATTGAGTGAGGAGGGCAAGTGACAAGGGTCAAGTTGATTAAACTTCACCGCCCATTTTATCATCATTGCTTTTTTTATCACGAGTATTTTTATTCTCCAAGGTATCTATTGTTTTATTCAGCATTGCTATTATTTCCTGTATCAATCCCACTCTGATTTCTATTAATTCAGCTTTGAGCATAAATTTTGATTTCAAATACCAACCTTTGCTTTCGCGGGCAGAACCTCTCGAATACCGTATAAATTGCGGATATTCTTTGCCAAATCCTCCTCCATATCCTTCTTCAATATTTGCGCTGATGGAGCCTACAGAACGAATCATTTGTTTGGCTACTTCTCTTCCTCTGAAATCTTTTGCCAACACCTCACAATCTTCCCAGCATAAATCATACAACTGCATAGATTTCTGATAAAATATCAAATCATCTAATTTGTCTTTTGCCATAAAAAAGAATTTTGTTTTTTCTACTCTGTTACTTTCTTGATTTTCTCTTGTCCCTTGCCCCTTGTCCCTTTTATTGCCCCTTGCCCTCCTCACTCATTACGGAACTTCAACACTATTCAAAATCTCATTTATTATTTCTTCGGAAGTAATGTTTTCGGCTTCGGCTTCGTAGGTGATGCCGATGCGGTGGCGCATAACATCATGACAAATGGCGCGCACATCTTCGGGAATTACATACCCTCTGCGTTTAATAAAGGCGTAACCCTTTGCAGCCAATGCCAGATTGATGCTGGCGCGGGGTGAGCCGCCAAAAGCAATCAATGGTTTCAGTTTATCTAATTTGAATTGTTCGGGATTGCGGGTAGCGAAAACAATGTCGAGAATATAATTCTCTATTTTTTCGTCCATATACACATCGCGGACGGTGTCGCGGGCTTTGAGAATATCGGTTGTTTTTACCACCGCTTGAATATCGAGACTTGTTTTGCTCACATTCTGACGGATAATATGTTTTTCATCTTCTTTGGTCGGATATTTAATTACCACTTTCAGCATGAAACGGTCCACCTGCGCTTCGGGCAGCGGATACGTGCCTTCCTGTTCAATAGGGTTTTGTGTAGCCAGCACCAAAAACGGTTCTTCCAATTTGAAAGTCTGGTCGCCAATGGTAACTTGTCTTTCCGCCATGGCTTCGAGCAGCGCTGATTGCACTTTGGCGGGAGCGCGGTTGATTTCATCTGCCAAAACAAAATTGGCAAACACAGGTCCTTTACGCACCACAAAATCGTTTTTCTGCTGATTGTAAATCATCGTTCCTAATAAGTCGGCAGGCAACAAATCGGGAGTGAATTGTATGCGCGAAAATTTCGCTTCGATAGAAGTTGCCAGACTTTTGATGGCTAATGTTTTTGCTAATCCCGGAACGCCTTCGAGTAATATATGTCCTTGCGCCAACATTGCCAGCAACAGGCGTTCGAGCATATATTTCTGTCCGACAATTTTTTTGCCCAATTCCAGATTGAGCAATTCCACAAATGCGCTTTCTTCATGTATTCTTTCATTCAATGCTTTGATGTCGGTAGAGGTAAGTGGTTGCATAAGCGTGTAAATTTTTGAAGCGTAAAAATAAAGCCTGTAGTTTTTCGGTGCGTAGTTAAAGAATGTTAAGCATAATGATTGTCTTTTTTGGAAGTAATAAATAACAATCTGAAATTGAATTGCACATTTATCTGGAATCGTTATACTTAACTAAAAGTCAAACTATTAAAACTTCAACAGGCAAACGAAATCCTTATTTTTGCGCAAACTCTGAGAATATTATGGAATACGAATTTTGGGAAGTAGAAAAAAAATGGCGGCATTACTGGCAGAAGAATAAAGTTTACAAAGTAGAAAACGACACTTCCAAGCCCAAATACTATGTGCTCGATATGTTTCCCTATCCTTCGGGAAGCGGTTTACACGTAGGGCATCCGATGGGTTATATCGCGTCTGATATTTTCAGTCGCTTCAAAAGAATGAAAGGCTTCAATGTGCTGCATCCTATGGGCTTCGATGCTTTCGGATTGCCTGCCGAACAGTATGCTATTCAAACCGGAAAACATCCGGCACAAACCACCAAAGAAAATATTGCCCGCTATAAAGAACAGTTGGAAAACATTGGCTTCTGCTACGACTGGAGCCGCGAAGTAAGCACCAGCGACCCGAAATATTATCGTTGGACGCAGTGGATTTTCATGCAATTGTTCAACGCCTGGTTCGATAAAAAACAAAGCAAAGCCCGACACATTGATGAGTTGATTCAAATTTTTGAAACCGAAGGAAACATCAATATTGAAGCTGCCACTTCCAACGAGTTAATTTTTCATGCCGAAACCTGGAAACAACTTTCTGAAAAAGAACAACAACAAATTCTGATGCAATACCGCTTAGCGTATCAGGGTTTCAGCGATGTCAACTGGTGCGAAGAATTAGGAACAGTATTAGCCAACGATGAAGTGGTGAATGGCGTGTCGGTGCGTGGCGGACATCCGGTGGTGAAACGCCCCATGCGCCAGTGGTTTTTGCGCATCACCGCTTACACTCAAAGATTGCTCGAAGGCTTGGAAAAAGTGGATTTTCCCGAAAGCCTGAAAGAAATGCAAAGGAATTGGATTGGGAGGAGCGAAGGAGCAACTATTAAATTCAAAATTCAAAATTCAAAATTCAAAAGGGAAGCGGAAGCGAGCTATGCGAGCGAAGAAGTCCTCTCCCTTGGAGAGGATTTAGGAGAGGCAGAGGTCTTCACCACCCGCCCCGATACCATTTTTGGGGTTACGTTTATGGTGTTAGCGCCTGAGCATCCGTTGGTGCAGCAAATCACTACTTCAGAACAGAAAAAAGATATTGACGATTATATCGCTTATGCAAAATCGCGCTCCGAAAGAGAGCGACAGGCGGAAGTGAAAGTAGTGTCGGGAGCGTTCACGGGCAGCTATGTGCTGCATCCGTATACGGGCGAAAAAATTCCGGTGTGGATTAGCGAATATGTATTGATGGGCTATGGCACGGGCGCTATTATGGCGGTGCCTGCCGATGATGCGCGCGACCGTGCCTTTGCCGAAAAATTCCATTTGCCGATAGTTGAAATTATTGACAAAAGCATGTATGCCGGAGCTACCATTGAAGACAAGTTGGGCAAAATGATTAACAGCGATTTTTTGAACGGCATGGAAGTGAAAGATGCCATTAAAAAAGTGATTGACTTATTGGAAGAAAAAGGTATCGGCACACGAAAGGTGAATTACAGAATGCGCGATGCGGGCTTCAGTCGTCAGCGCTATTGGGGCGAGCCGTTTCCGTTGGTGTACAAAGACGCACAGCCGTATTTGATTGATGAAAAAGAACTGCCGCTGGAACTGCCCGTGATGGACAATTTCAAACCCACCGGCACAGGCGAATCGCCACTTTCTACTGCGAAAGATTGGGTGCAGTTGCCCGATGGCAGCCTGCGCGAAACCGATACCATGCCCGGCTATGCGGGCAGCAGTTGGTATTTTTTGCGCTATATGGACCCACTTAATGAAAACGCTTTTGTGAGCAAAGAAGCACAGGAATACTGGCAGGATGTGGACTTATATGTAGGCGGTGCCGAACATGCCGTTGGGCATTTGTTGTATTCGCGCTTCTGGCACAAATTCTTTTTCGACATGGGTTGGGTGAATACCGATGAGCCGTATCGTAAATTATTGAATCAGGGAATGATTCAGGGCAGGTCGAATTTTGTTTATTTCTTATCAGTTTTTGCAAAAGCAGAGGATAGAAATTTTGAAGGAATGGAATGGCACAGAAATCCTCCCTTGTTTTTTGTAAGTTATGGCATTAAAGTAAAAATTGAAAGTGATGAGCTTTCAATAGAAGAAAACAATTTTTTGAATGTAATTCTGAAAAAAACTGAAAGTATACTCAAAGCAAATTTTGATAATCCCAAAGGTGAATTATTGTTTTCAGTTGAGAAATCTGAAAATGGCTTAAGGACACGTGTAACAAAAAAACATACAGACGTTTACATCGTTAACAACGACAAACTCGACATCGAGAAATTCCGTGTGATGTATCCTGATTATAAGGATGCAGTTTTCATTTTAGAAGACGAAAACGGAAATCCGGTATTAGAAGGCGAAGGAAAAGGAAGCTATATCTGCGGCTGGGAAATCGAAAAAATGTCGAAGTCGAAATATAATGTGGTGAACCCCGATGATATTATGGACCAATACGGTGCCGACACCTTTCGCATGTATGAAATGTTTCTCGGTCCCATTGAACAAAGCAAACCCTGGAACACACAAGGCATTGATGGCGTGTATAAATTCGTGCGCAAACTATGGCGCTTGTTCTATGACGACAAAGGCGTGTCGCAACTCACCAACGATACGCCCATTGCTGCCGAATTGAAAGTGCTGCACAAAACCATCAAAAAAATTACCGAAGACATCGAACGCTTCAGTTTCAACACCTGCATCAGCACCTTCATGATTTGTGTGAATGAACTGAAAGACCTTAACTGCAACAAGCGCGATATTCTGGAGCCTCTGATATTGCTGTTGGCGCCTTTCGCCCCATACATTACCGAAGAATTATGGCAGGTAACCTTGCAAAACAAAGGCAGCGTGCATAAAGCAGGGTTTCCGTCATTCAACGAAGCCTATCTGGTAGAAGACAACTATGAATATCCCGTTTCGGTGAACGGAAAACTGCGCACCAAAATAGAACTGCCCGTGAAAGCCGCACAAACCGATATTGAGCCTGTAGTGCTTCAGAATGAGATAGTGCAGAAGTGGTTAGATGGGAAAGCGCCCAAGAAAATAGTGTTTGTTCCCGGAAGGATGGTGAATGTGGTAATATAGGCTTTACGCGGTCTTAAATATTTTTTCAAAAAAAATTATTTCAATAAACTTCCAAACACGGAAAAAGCATATCTTTGCTCATTACCGAAAATTTTTAACCACTAAAAAACCAATAACTACAATGAGATTCTCTCCGATTGTA